>CASFWX010000045.1 GCA_949298545.1 uncultured Verrucomicrobiota bacterium
CCAGAATTAAAACATGCCGCAAACAATGCCTATCTGGCTTTTATGAATAATTTTCCCTCTCCCGGCAATTTCCGCCCTAGAAATTCCCGTTCATTTTTTATATGTGAAACGCCTACCGCCGCGCAAAGCCAAAATGAAAACCGCCCAGAAATCGAATTTTCGCGCCCCCATCAAAGACCTATGCACAAAGCCAATATTGCCCTTTCGCAAAAGAGATTTTCCGACAAATTGAGATTTAGCGCAGAATCCCACCAAATTGAAAATTATGGTTTGCCAATATTTAAAAGGGGAGAATCGGCGTTTCTCTGGCGGAAATTCTTTATTCTGTGAAAAGTCATAAAATTTGAATCGTGATGGTTTTTAGCTTTTGAAATGCCATCGAAGCAAGCAGTGCGGCAAACGAATATAATATCGTCGCCGTCAAATAGCCAGTCTGTATATTGGTAGCCGTCGTGCTTTACGTCTCCGCTCTTTATCAAAATCGAATTTAGGCGCCAAGTCTTCAAATCCTTCGATTCCATAAGCGCGAGCACATTGCGGCATGCGGCGGGAGCCCGCGAGGTTCTATATTCTTCGGGAATATAGTTCGATAGCGTCCAATACTTTTTGCTTATGGGATCGTAGCGCGGAACAAATTTTTTGTTTGCCCCGGGCAAACGCGCAAAATCGTCCAGATTAAATTCAAGCGATTTTCCGTCGCTTGAAACCCTAAGCATTGCAGCCATGTCGTCGGTCTTGCCTTCAACGCGCATCATATTGAAAATCTGGCCGTCGCTCTCCCTTTTTATCATGTTTCCCTCGAGCCAGGTCCAATGCGCAAATCCGGCGGCTAATTCGGGGAAAGCAATCGAGTTTGTATATGTCCAACTATCCGCGTCGAGCAGATCCGAATCTTCGGGAGCCGACATCACGAAAGCGCGAAACTTCAATTTTGGCCAAACCGGAGTATTGTCAACCGCCTCAATGGCGCGCCAAATTCTGCCGTTTTCCACAATCACCGCGCATGGAGCCGTATGGTAGCCGTTTTGCTTGTTGGAACGCAAAAGCAAGCCGCTTTTTTCGTCTTTGGGCTCGCTCCATGTCTTGCCGCCGTCGGTAGATTTTCTTATTACCAAATCGCCGTTGTTGTTGCGCGGACTCAATATGTAGAGGGCGCCATTGTGGACGAACAAGCCCCCCCAAAACTGGTTGAACTCGGCAACTTTCTCCCAAGACTCGCCTTTGTCAACGGAACGGTAGACGTTCGTGATGGCATGCGTGCGCTCGTCGGAGGCCGGACCGAAAAAATCGTGGCTTGCAACGTAGGAGCCGTCCGGCAGAACTGCCAGCGAAACAGATCCTATAAATTTTTTCGACGCGGCCGGCGAGTGTGCAATAATCCGCCCGGGAACTATTGAGGGATTTACGAGCCCTTCACCGGAAGAAGATTTACTGTTTGAAGAAGCGGGAACACTGCTTCCCCAGGACAGGGTTCCAATGACTAAACTTGTGAATACAAAAGGTGCTAAAATGAATCTCGAAATGGAATTTTTCATGATTTAAAACGTAATAGCCAACCTTGAAATATATTCAAGAAAAAATTGTGCGCTGATTGAGTTTCCCATTAAAGCGGCAAAAGTGGTAAAAATGACGAATATATCTAAGCCGGGCGGAAACAAAGGCCTGTTCATGCCCAAAAGCTCTGGTTTTTCGTTAAAAGCCCAAATCAAAGCCTATAAGGCTAAAGAAGGCGAAGTTAAAATCCTTCAAATTGGGAGAGTAAAAAGTTTCCCAAAATTTATGAAGAAACTTTTAGCCGTACAGACAATGCAAATGAACTTTATAAAAATAAATCAAAACAATTGCGCAAGCTGCGCAGATAAAAAAAAGGAACGCGGCACTTTGTACTCGCGTTCCTTTTTTTTTATCTGTGCGCCTATTACTTTCTGACGCGCGAAAACTTTTTCTGAAATTTTTCGACGCGGCCGGCCGTATCGACAAAACGCTTTTCGCCGGTGTATGCCGGATGCGAGTCCGAAGTGACATCGCGCGTGACCATAAAATAATCTACTCCGTCAATTTTTTCGACGTTTTTACCTTTCATTGTGGAACGCGTCAGGAAACGCGCGCCGGAGGAAACGTCTACAAAGCAGACTGGATGAAAATCAGGATGTATTTTCTCTTTCATTTTTTTATTCCAAGCGCTCTTAACCCTGCTTCGCCTTATAGCGCGGGTTTGTTTTGTTAATTATATACACGCGCCCCTTTCTGCGCACGACTTTGCAGTCGGGATGGCGGTTCTTTAAAGACTTGATTGAAGATACGACTTTCATGTCAAATGTACCGGTTCTGAATTTTTGAAAAAGGCACAATAAATTTAAAAACATGCGGATTGTCAAGCAAGCTTTTGGATTTTTTTCTGGATTTAAATTCTCTTGTAAAAAAACCCGGCTAAGTCCATTGTGGGTTGAAAATGTGAATTTACTCCGGCGATGCAAAAGCGATTCGCCGCATGAAAGGGTTAAGATATGGCAACAACACCACCGTTTAAATACCAGGAATTGTTCCCCCTCGGGAAAGACGACACAAAATATCGCCTATTGACGAAAGAATACGTTTCCACCTCTGAGTTTGAGGGGAGAAAGATTTTAAAAGTATCTCCGGAAGGTCTCGCGTATTTGGCGCGAAACGCCATGAGAGAAGTTTCTTTCTTTTTGCGTCCGGCCCACTTAAAGCTGGTTGCAAAGATATTGGACGACCCCGAAGCGTCCGACAACGACAAATCCGTTGCTCTCACAATGTTAAGGAACGCCGAAGTCTCCGCCCAAGGCGAGCTTCCATTCTGCCAGGACACGGGAACTGCCACGATTGTCGCGCACAAAGGACAGGGAGTATGGACAAACGCCTGCGACGAAGAATACCTCTCCAAAGGCGTTTACGAATGCTACACGCAGGAAAATTTGCGCTATTCCCAAAATGCGCCGCTAAATATGTACGAGGAGGTCAATACCCGCTGCAATCTTCCCGCCCAAATAGACATAAGCGCCGACAACGGGAACGAATACGGTTTTCTCTTTGTCGCAAAGGGTGGCGGGTCGGCGAACAAGACCTATCTCTATCAGGAAACCAAGGCAATAATCACCCCCGAAAAGCTCTTGCCGTTCATGATAGAAAAGATGCGCGGCCTCGGGACTGCTGCATGCCCTCCCTACCATGTAGCATGGGTCATTGGCGGGACGAGCGCCGAAAAAAATCTAAAAACCGTAAAGCTTGCCTCCACTAAGTATCTCGACTCCCTACCCACCTCAGGCAATGAATTTGGTAGGGCCTTCCGCGATGTCGAGCTTGAGAACAAGCTTCTTGAAGAGGCGCGCAAGCTTGGCATAGGAGCGCAATTTGGCGGAACCAACTTCGCCCTCGATGTCCGCGTAATAAGAATGCCGCGCCACGGGGCGAGCTGCCCGATAGGCCTTGGAGTTTCCTGCTCGGCAGACAGAAACATAAAGGCAAAAATCGACGCCGAAGGGATATGGCTGGAGGAACTCGAACATGAGCCCTCAAAATATATACCTGAGAGATACCGCCAATCTACCGAGGACGACGGCGCAGTGAAAATAGATTTGAACCGGCCAATGCCGGAAATACTCAAAGAGCTTTCGAAATATCCCGTAAAGACGCGCCTAAAGCTCAATGGGACCATCATAGTAGGTCGCGATATTGCCCACGCCAAGCTGAAGGAAAGGCTGGACAGGGGCGAGGGATTGCCGCAATACATAAAGGACCACCCGATCTATTACGCCGGTCCCGCCAAGACGCCCAAAGGCATGCCTTCCGGTTCATTCGGGCCCACAACGGCGGGCAGAATGGATCCGTACGTCGATCTCTTCCAGTCAAACGGGGGAAGCATGATTATGATCGCCAAAGGCAACCGTTCGCAAGTCGTCACCGATTCCTGCAAGAAGCACGGAGGATTCTATCTCGGATCGATAGGGGGCCCGGCTGCTCTGTTGGCAAAGGAAAACATCAAAAAGGTTGAGCTGCTCGAATACCCGGAATTGGGCATGGAAGCAATATGGAAAATAGAGGTTGAAAACTTCCCGGCGTTTATACTCGTCGACGACAAGGGCAACGATTTCTTCAAACAGCTTTAACATGCCCTCCGACAGCCAAAGAATCGTCGTCTGGGCGGGATTGAAGATAAAAGACGGCCAAGTCCGGCGTTTTTGCGATGCCGCAGAAAGAATAATATCGCTCACGCGAAAGGAGGCCGGTTGCCTGCGGTACGATTTGTTGCGCGACGCTTCCGACCCCAACTCTTTCTGGTTTTTCGAGGAATATAAAAATTCTGCCGCCTATGCCGCCCACCGGGCGGCGGACTATATGGCGGATTTTAGAGTTTTGCGCGGGGAGTGTTTGGAAAGATACCTCGGGTTGCGCACTTTTGCAGAAATTTCACTAAGGGAATGAGCATGGAAAAATTCAAAATAGGGGATTCGGAATTTGTCGGATATAAAATTCCGACACCCCAAGCGTCTCTTTTGGCAATACGGGCAAAAAACGGTTTGCTTGCCTGCGGATACCTCAATATTGAGACTGCGGAAAAGCTGGGAGACGCACTTGCGATAGTGCGCGGAGTAAATACATATTCCGACATGCTGGAGCGCGAAGTCTCGTCGGTTTCAAGCGCTGCGGAAAAACTTGGAGTAAAAGTCGGCATGAGCGGGGCAAAAGCTCTCGAACTGCTCTCATAAAGCGGATTTGCCCGGCGCATTTCAAATTGAAAACCCGCAGCGATGCTGCTTCCATGCTCCCCAAGCGGGCGCAAAACTCGTAAATATTCAGATGTGGGAATCCTCTATTTCTCCTCACCTCCCCCATTACTCAAAAAATGTCTTTTGAGGGAAAAATTTAGAAAATAGACCTGAATCTGGTTAACCTGCTTCAAATCCCGGATTCTGCGCCCAATTTTTTCTCAATTTTTTTGCGCTTTGCGAAAACAAAATTTTTCGATTGCGCCCACTAAAATGCGTTCAAAAAAGCGCAAACAAACTCGCCTCGGTAGGCTACCTTCCAATCTTAAAAATCTCCCCTCCCAACTCCGAAAGCTTTCTGTCCAAGGAGCGGGCATTCGGGCACAGGCGCGACAGCCATATCCAGAATGACACCGAATGGTCCATGAAACGCGCATGGGCAAGCTCGTGGCAAACGAGATAATTTTGCAGCTCCGGAGGCAAAAATACCATTCGCCAATTTATCGACAATGTTCCGCTCGCGGATCTGCTCGCCCAACAGCCCTTCTGGTTGCGCACTTCTATTCTCGAGAAATTCACGCCGCGCGACAGGGCGATTTCAGATGCTTTGCGCGCAATATAAGCGCGGCAAAAATCCAAAAATACCCGGCGTGCAGATTCCTCGTTCGGCATTTCCGGATTTTTCTGGTCAGCCAGGCACACAAGCAAGAGCTCGTTTCTTGGCGAGTCTTCGATAAAACGCTCCGAAACCGCCGACGTTTTTACCGACACCTTCCAGGGCCGGCCGTCGACATAAATTTCCCTGCCTTCCGCCAATGCACCAGTCAAAGCTTGAGGGAGTGAATAATCGGCAAGCCTTTTTCTCACCCAAGCCGCGTTGTTTTTTAAAAAATCCACCGCCGCCGACAAGCTCGTTCCATAAGGATATGACAGGCCTACAAGATTTTCTCCCTCTATCCAAATTTTATAATTTCGCGCGCGCGGACGCCTAAAGGCCGCAACCGACACCTCAAAAGCGCCGATATCGTCTTCGAGCGCGGCGCGGAACACCCGCGCGCCTGGAGATGATCCCGCCATTACTTGGAAATTTTGCCTGCCTCCCCGGATTCCGCGAAGCCTTTTATGGCTGAAATGTAATCGCGCAAAGCCGACTCTGGTTCGACTTTTTCCCCCGCCGCTGAGAATATTAGATTAAACATCGCCCGACCAAAGCGCAAACTTTTCGACTCGGTGTTCTCGAGTGAATCCGAGACCGACTTCAGCAAATCGCGATCTGCCTTTTTGGCGATGTCGAGCGCGTACCGCATTGCGGACAGCTGCGGCGGAATCCCGTCGAAAAGGCCGCCCACAGCGCGCGCCTTTTTCTCTCTCGCCTTTGCCTTCTGCCATATTCCCAGCACTTCGGAACTGTCGGAGGCCTTCTCGTTGCCGAATACGTGGGGATGGCGGCGCACGAGCTTGTCCCCCAAATCGCGCGCCACGTCGTCGAAGGAAAAATTACCCCGCTCACTTTCGATCTCCGCGTGCAAAAGCAGGTGCATTAATACGTCTCCGAGCTCTTCGCGCATTCCTTCGGAGTCGTCCGCATCTATAGTTTCAAGCAATTCCGCACACTCCTCCACGAGATGACCGCGCACGGATTTATGCGTCTGCTCCCTGTCCCAGGGGCAACCGTCCGGAGCTCGCAGGCGCTTTACAATATCAATAAGCCTGTCCATTGATTCCATGGTTGAAAATTTACGCGCCCGCCGCCTCCGCGTCAAGCTTCCCGAAAAAAAACTCCGAACGCGCCCGCTCCCGCTTTTCCCTTCGCGCAAATTTTCCGGATTAGACGCCAGTTCCCGTTCATCAAAACTGGAATGCCGAAATAAAAAATCCTTCAGAGCCCAATCTCAATGTGCGCATAATTTTCGACGTAGAGACGCGCTAAAGCAGAAGGATACGCCATTCGCAGCACCCGGGAAATTTCCCCAAAAATTCGGCGTTTCATTTCTCCAATGATGCGCGTACGGAGTTTGAACAATTAAAAGCGGTAGTCCACGCCGCCTGCAAGTTGAAGCCTCCCGTGACAGCATCGATATTTAAGCACTCGCCCGAGAAATAAACCCCTTCGAGAATCTTGCTCTGGCAAGTAGAGGGCACTACTTCAGAAGTGTCGACCCCACCGCATGTGACAAACTCCTCGGCGTGTGTGGATCTGCCTATGCATTCAGTCTCGAAACAGCTCAGCGCACGAAGAAGTTTTTTTTCATCTTCCGAAGAAAATTTCGCCCAATACTTTTGCGAGTCTATTCCCGAAAATGACAAAGCAAACTGCCAAAAGCCTCTTGGCAATCCAAACAGCGCGACGTTTTTAAGGGTTTTTTTAGAGTCGTTGCGCCTTGCCGACAAAAAGCTTTCGGAAACGGTCTGGCGGGAGAATCCCCTTATGAAATTTATGGCCAATGGAAATTTATAATTTGCTCCGGCAAACTCTCTGGCCCCAAAGCTTGAAAACTTAAGCGCGCACGGCCCGCCCGCCCCAAAATGAGTAAAAAGCATAGCGCCCCTTCCCAAAACCCTATTTTCCCCAAAGTCCGCCGACATTTCCGCGTCTGCGGCGCAAGCGCCAGAAAGCTCGCGCCACTGCGGGAGTTCGGCGCACTTCAATTTTATGGAAAACAGCGACGGCAAAGGCGGCAGAAAAGTATGGCCGAGAGCTTGAAGGTTTTCTTTCAATTCTGCGTCCCACGACCCGCCGACAGCAAATAGAACGCAATCCGCAAAAACTTTCTCGGCTTGTCCGCCGCAAGAGAGAAAGCCCAATTCGTATCCGCCACACTTCCTCTCGATTTTTTTTGCCTTCATTCCGCAGAAAACCCGCGCGCCGTTTTCGCGCGCAACGCGCAATAGTGCCGAAGCCACGTCTTCAGATCTTCCCGACGCCGGGAAAACCCTTCCGTCGCCCTCTAATACACTCTGAACTCCTATACCGCCAAAAAACGCCCTTATTCCCTTTGCGCCAAATCTGCGGACCGACTTTCTTAAAAAAGACGCTCCCCGCGGATAAAAATCGGCGAGCCTATCCTCGTCGACAGCGGAATTCGTAAAATTGCAACGCCCGCCGCCGCTGAGCAAAACCTTGGAGAGGGGTTTAGACGCGGCCTCATACACCGAAACTTCCAATCCGGGCATGCGCCCGAGAGCCGCCGCGCAAAACATTCCCGACGCACCCCCTCCTATTATCGCAAATTTTTTCAACTACAGCCCCGCAAAATTCGAATTGAACAATCCGCAAATTGCACGCATCGTTTAGAGATGCCCTCAACCTTGATAAAGATTTCCCTTAGTCTGACCGCAGCCGCGGATCTTATACTTATATGAGCAAAGTTCGGCAAGCCCTACGGGCCCGCGCGCATGCAGCCTGTTTGTCGATATGCCTATCTCCGCGCCGAACCCGAACTCGAAACCGTCAGTGAAGCGCGTCGAAACATTCCAATATACGCAGGCTGAATCTACGCGCGCCATAAATTTTTCCGCGCGCCCGGCGTCCGAAGTGACAATCAAATCGGAGTGGGAAGACCCGTACGTGTTGACGAAGTCTATCGCCGAATCGAGGGAATCGACTATCTCTGCGGAAATTATCAAGTCGTCGTATTCCGTTGAAAAATCGCCGTCGGAGGCGTCTACGCACGGAATGCCATTGCGCGAAAGCACGCCTTTCGCCCCGGCGCCCGCCCTGATTTCGACCCCGCGCGAAACGAGTTCGGCGCACACAGCGGGTAAGAGATTTTCCGCGCTGTCTTTGTGGACTATGAGATTTTCAGCGGCATTGCAGACCGAAGGGCGCTGGCACTTGGCGTCCACCGCCAATTTCTTTGATAGCTCGGCGTCGGCAAATTTGTCGATGTAGACGTTGCAAACGCCCTTGTCGTGCTTTATCACGGGGATCCGCGTATTCTGCGATATGAATGATATGAGCCCGGCACCGCCGCGCGGTATGATGCAGTCTATGTATTGGTCGAGTTTGAGAAGCTCGGCAAACGCCGCCCTGTCGGAAGTCGGCACTATTTGGACAGAATCGGCAGATATGCCCGCGCTGTCGAGCGACGAGGCGATGAGCGAGGCGAAAGCCGCGTTCGTATTGAACGCCTCGCTTCCGCCGCGAAGAATCGCCGCATTGCCGCTCTTTATGCAGAGGGCGGCGCAATCTATGGTGACATTGGGGCGGCTCTCGTATATTATGCCTATAACGCCTATCGGCGTGCTTACCTTCTCTATGCTCATGCCGTTGGGACGCCTCGTCGCGCAAAGGACCTTCCCAACCGGATCTTCGAGTTTTGCAATCTCCTCCACGCCGCGGGCAATGTCCGCGAGCTTTTTGTCGTCTAGCGCCAGGCGCTCGAGCATGGCGGTGGAAAGTTTTCCGCGCGCAGCCTCCACGTCCAAAGCGTTTGCAGCGAGAATTTTTTCCCGTCCAGTTCCGATGGACCGCGCGAGGTTTTCAAGCGCGGCATTTTTCGTATCTCCCGGCACATAAGCGAGCCTCGCCGCAGCTTTGCGCGCCCGCCGCGCCATATTCTCAACCATATCCGACATGCTTTCCATATGCGCACCTATATTTTTGAAATTTTTTTAATAAAATCGCGCCTGCGGCATATCTCGACCATGCCGGACTCTTCAAGCTTGCGGCACGAAAAAGACTCGACTGTCATCGAGGCGGTCGCTGCGGCGGCCACCATCGCATTTTTTATGCTCTCAAAGCCAGAATCTCCGGTTCCTGCGACGAATCCCGCCAAAGCTCCCGCAAAGGAGTCGCCCGCGCCGGTCGGATCGTGGAGCGAACGGACGGGATAAGCGGGCGTGACAAAAAATCCGTCTTTATGGAACAACATCGCACCATACTCGCCGGCTTTTATTATTGCCGACTTTGCTCCCAATTCGAGAAGAGCGTCGCCGGCTTTGACTACATTTCTCTGCCCGGAAAGCATCTTTGCCTCCGAATCGTTTAGTATTAGGAGATCGGCGCGCTTTACGAGCTCTTTGAGTTCGGAATTTGCCGTGTTTATCCATAAATCCATCGTGTCGAGCACGACAAACTTCGGAGATTTTACAGCATCGAGCGCCGCTGCCTGAACAGACGGCGCTATATTTCCGAGCAAAACAAACTTGCATTGGCGCGCGCGCTCCGACAGCTTGGGAGTCCAGCCTTCAAACGCATTTAAACGAACCTCTAAAGTTTCCCGCGTGTTGAAATTATCGTGGTACTTTCCGCGCCAAAAAAAAGTCGGCTTGGCGGAATCGATTTCAAGGTCGTCGATATTTATGCCGCGCGCGGCAAGGCGCCCGATGTCGGACTCCTTGAAGTCGCACCCGACTATTCCCGACAGGCGGACGGGCGAAAAATACGACGCAGCCAGCGCCGCGAAACTCGCAGACCCTCCAAGCACAAAGTCCTCCGACGCTTCGGGAGTCTCTATGCAATCGTATGCCACCGACCCTACAACCAGCAGCTCGCTCTTGTCAGAACCGCCCATATGCTTACATTTTGGAGATTATAACATCAGCAAACTCGGAACATTTGACTTCCCTCGCCCCGTCTATGAGGCGGGC
>CASFWX010000046.1 GCA_949298545.1 uncultured Verrucomicrobiota bacterium
CACGCACTCTCTCTCCAAAACCGCTCCCCCTTTACTGCGCACCTCCATCACTGAAAATAATTACCCCTATGATAATTTTTTACTTTTGGATTTCCCTTATTTCGAAAAGTTTTTCGAGATAATCCGAAAATATAATTGCTTTTGTTGAAAATGGAACTAAGGCGTTTTATTTACATGCATGTCATGCCGCGAAATCCGGCATAATTCGAAAAGCATCTATGGAATGGTTGAATAATTTATTCTTCGGAACCGGCATAGCCCATAGCCTGTTTGTTTTGGCTATCGTAATCGCATGCGGAGTATGGCTTGGAAAAGTCAAGCTTGCAGGGGTTTCGCTCGGAATAACATGGGTGCTTTTCATCGGAATTGCAGCGAGCCATTTTGGAATGAGAATGGACGCCGGAACGCTCGACTTTATAAAGGAATTTGGGCTGGTTCTCTTTGTTTACTCTATCGGATTGCAGGTCGGCCCGAGCTTTTTTTCCGCCTTTAAGCGCGGCGGGTTGGGAATGAATGCGCTTGCAATATTTGCGGTTTTTGCGGGGATTGCTACGGCGCTTGCGATACATTTCTTTTCGGGAATTCCAATGCCTACCATGGTTGGAATACTCTCCGGCGCGGTGACAAACACTCCGGGCTTAGGAGCCGCGCAGCAGGCGTGTTCGGACATATCTGGAAATTGTCCGCCGTCGGTGGCGCTCGGATATGCGGTAGCCTATCCGCTCGGGGTTGTCGGAGTTATCGCGACAATGATTCTGGTTAAGTTTGCATATAGGATTTCTTTTTCGGGCGAGCTGAAAGCGATGGAGAACTCCGAAGCTTTCAAGAAAGGGGCAGGGCGCTTGACTCTCGTCGTTTCCAATCCCGCCATTAGCGGGAGAAAGATTGGAGACGTGGTGGAATTGAGCGGCAGACATTTTGTAATATCGAGAATTTGCGGCAGCGACGGAAAAATAGAAATACCCCAATCCGATACAAAGCTTCATTCGGGAGATAAAATTCTCGTGGTGGCGGAATTTTCCGATGCGGATTTTCTATCTGCGTTTATAGGCGAGCGGATTGATATGGAGTGGCAAAAGCTCGATACTGAACTCGAGGCGCGGCGCATAATGATAACCAATCCCGACGTGAACGGTAAAACCCTTGGCAAGCTCGGCCTGTACGGTGGATTTTCCTTTAACATCACTCGCGTTAATCGTGCGGGAATAGATTTGGTGGCGCATTCGCATTTGAGATTGCAGGTCGGAGACCGCGTTACGGTAGTCGGCACTTCGACGGCGATAAAAAATGTCGAGAAGCAGCTCGGAAACTCGATGATGAAGTTGCGCCAGCCGAATCTTGTTCCCATCTTTCTTGGGATATTTTTGGGCGTTTTGGCCGGATCGATTCCATTGGCAATACCGGGAATTCCCCAGCCGGTAAAGCTCGGGTTGGCTGGGGGACCGCTCGTGGTCTCCATTTTGCTCAGCCGATTTGGAACCAAATTTAAATTGGTGACATATACCACAGTCAGCGCGAATTTGATGGTTCGGGAAATAGGCATAGCCCTATTTCTCGCATGTGTAGGGCTTTCGGCAGGAAAAGATTTCGTCTCGACTTTGATTGACGGGGGTGCCTATGTCTGGATTGCGTACGGAGCCCTCATCACTTTTGTCCCAATGATTTTGGCTTCCATTGTCGGGCGTTCTCTGATGAAGCTGGACTATTTTACATTGATTGGAGTTCTCGCCGGCGCCTCCACTAATCCTCCGGCTCTTTCATACGCAAATTCCCTGACCACTACCGATCTTCCGGCGGTCGGATACGCGACTGTTTATCCGATGTCCATGTTTTTGCGGGTTATATCTGCGCAGTTGTTGATTATATTTTTTGTATAGGGATTTTTTATATTTTTATAAATTTCCGCTCTGGTTTCGCATGGGAATTTTATTTTCTGGCTTTGTGCATGTATAGCACTTCAGGTTTGGCATTTGCGATTCATAATTTTGCTAAAATGGGGGCGGGCTTAGATTTGAAGGTAGAATTTATTTTGAGCCAGTAAGTATGACAATATCTTGTTGTTTTAATAATTAGATAATGTTTGACACGGCGAAAAAAATAAATTTTTTCGAAAAGCACTTCCAAAGCATAACATATTGCGGGGAAACATTATGAAAAGAATATTATACATTTTCTTATCTTTAGGGGCTGCGTGTGTCCTGTCGGCGGCGCCCGACTATTGGACGGGAGCCAACGGAACCGAAATGGCGCGCGTGGGCGACATCGGAAACGCCGCGTATTCGTCGACGACGTCGCTTTACAATGGATACGGAAGCGTTGATTATGAATACAGCATAGGCAAATACGAGGTTACGGTATCGCAGTATATGAACTTTGTCCAGTCCTTGGGTTCCGACACATATGTGACGATGTCAGATACGTCCACTCCTTTGGAAATCATGCTCAAGACGGATATCGGCGATGTCTCCGTATATTCAGGATTTTCCCATCAGCCCAATGTAATTTCCTATAATCAGGAAACCAGTCAATATAGCATAATAAATGATCAGGGGCAAACTCCCATAACCTATGTCAGCGCCATAGCGGGCGCACTTTACGCCAACTGGCTTACCAACGGGGCTGTCGAAGGCGCGGACTGCCTCACGGGTGTTTACGATTTTAAAACTTACGGATTTACCGCGGATGCCATAAAAAACGCCGATAGAAGTGCCGGGGGATATATGCTCTGCAGTGTCGATGAATGGATAAAAGCCGGGTATTATTCTCCAGAGCTCAACGGCGGCGAGGGCGGATATTATATCTTTGCCACGCAAAGCGACACTGCTCCGACTCCTTCGATTCCGACTTCTGAGGCGAATACGGCAAATATTGCATCTAAAAATTATAATGATGTTGCGCACAGCTATTTTACAGATGTGGGTTCGTATTCCAATTCGTCGAGTTATTACGGAACCTTTGACCAGGAGGGCAATGCATCAGAATGGACTGATACAGCCTATCCTGAAGGAGGAATTATTTCTATTCCCGATGGGGTGGTGATAAGCGGAATAGGCGCTACTACC
>CASFWX010000047.1 GCA_949298545.1 uncultured Verrucomicrobiota bacterium
GAGAGAAGCTCGGTCAATCTCTCCCCGGGCGCGACTGATTCATTCACTGTAAAATTGCATCGCCAGAACGGCTTTGACGGCAATGTGAAAATACGCGCAAAAGGTTTGCCTAAAGGCTGGAAAATAGCCGGCGCCGAAATACCCCGCGGGGCGGATTGCGCCGAGATAACTCTGACAGCTCCGGACTATTCCCCAAAAGAGATCTTCTATCCGCAATTCTTTGGAGAATCTGGCAAGGGAGCTTTGAAAATCACGCGCAAGATGGTTCCGGCCGACAATATGATGCAGGCGTTCTATTATTGGCATCAAGTCCCATCGCAAACTTTCAGGGTTTACGTGAGAAAATCCGCCCGCTTCGGCGGGCAGTTTAAGACGCTCTCGCTTACGGACGAATTTTTAAAAGAACCTTTAAAAATCCCTCTCGATAAACCAATAGACGTGAGGGTGGGAAGCGCCAAGAACAACAAGGGAATCTGGATGCTAGTTCCCGAGTCGGATACTGCCTCTTCGGAATCGGGTTTAAAGGCTCTTAAATTATATAAAAAGGGAGGCGGAATATACGTGCAATTGGAAGCTAAAAACATAGCTCCCGGAACGAAAGGGCGCCTTGTTCTCTCCGTATACGTAAAGCGGGGAAGCAAGCGCTTTCTATTTGGAAAAGTCCCTTCTTTGGAGTATGAAGTTGTAGACAAGCTCCCTGAAAATCCCCGGCAGATTGAAAATAAAACAGATCCGGCCGAAAAATCTCCGGAAGAAGATGCAAAGGAACAAAGCGGGAATTCCCTGATATCAATATCCGCATCTGACTTTAAAAAGCCTTCCAAAAAGAAAAACGAAAATGCTCAAAAAAGCGGCGGTAAAAACGCAAAGCAAGAAACTCCGGAAAAAACGAACGGCAAATGATTCTTCAAATTGGCTTCTTTGGGCAGGCGGTGGGCTAAAACCCCACATTCTCAAAATGCGAAATTTTCGGAGCTTTTCCGCCCTTAAAAACGATGACTTCTACTATGTCGTAGCGCCATGAAGCCGGCTTGCGGTTTAGCCTTCGCATATAGGAAAGGGCGGCGCGCTTTATATTACCGGATTTTTTGTGGGATTTCGCGGCATAATATCCGCCTGCGAGCGAAGCTTCATCGCGCGTCTTGACTTCGATAAAGATCAATTGGTCGAACGCCTTGTCGTAAGCTATGATGTCTATTTCAAGCTTCCCGCAGCGCCAATTTCTGTCGAGTATCTTTAAGCCTTGCTTGCGCATGAGTTTTGCGGCAGCGTTTTCTCCGCACCTTCCGACGCGCTGCCTTTCGGTTTGGCGGGAGGGAAGGAATAGTTTCGAAATAATCTTCAAAAAGCCGTTCGCCACGGCTTAAAAATATTTTTTTTACCCGCGCGCGGGTCAAGGTTTTTGTTGACTCTTTCTCCCTCCGGAATGAGCATGTGGAAATAAAAAGTGAAATCGGACAATTACAGATCGTGGATTGAAGTCGACTTTGGCAGACTCGAGTCGAACGTCTCCAAAATCAAAGCTTCTTTGCCCGCCGGCGTAAAATATATAGCTGTTGTAAAAGCTGACGCGTATGGTCATTGCATGCCGCAGGCGCTCATGCGCTTTCTCCGCGGAGGCGCGGATTTATTCGCGGTGGCAAATCTATATGAAGCCTCGCGCGTGCGCGAAATTGTTTCAGACAGGCAGGTCCTTGTCCTCAGCCCCATCTTAGCCGAAGAGCGCCCGCTCGTATTCGATTATGCAGCAACCCCCGCAGTGTCTTCCTTGCAAGAAGCCGAGGCCTTCGCAAAGCTTGCGCGAGCGCGCGGCAAGATATTGGGAGTTCAGATTAAAGTCGACACTGGAATGGGAAGGGCGGGAGTTTGGCATGAAGAGGCGGAGGAAGTAATACCCAAAATCCTTTCCGTCGACGGGATTCGGGTGGACGGCATGTTTTCCCATTTGTCAAGCGCAGATTCCGATAGGAATTTTACGGAAAAACAATGTGATATTTTGAAACAAATCGCGTTGAAATACGGAAAAGCCGGCATGCTCTTCCACATTCACAATAGCGCCGCCATGCGCTATATTCCGATATCCTATCCCTTTAACGCCGTGCGCATGGGATTGATTCAATACGGGATAAATCCTTATGACGACGGAGGCGGATATGCGGACCTCAAATTGCAGCCAGTCCTGGAATTTAAGGCTCGCGTACTTGCTGTAGGAGAGCGCGACGGATTAAAGATTGCCACTGTCGGAGCGGGCTATGCCGACGGTGTCCCTTCAGGATTTACAGAAAGCGCTCGCGTGCTGGCAGGCGGAGTCAGGTGCCCTATACTTGGTCCTGTCGGCCTCGACGAGATGACTATATCCATCAGCGGAGCGGGCGATGTAAAAGTAGGAGACCCTGTCACTTTTATTGGGAGCCAAGACGGTTCTGAAATTTCCTTATCCGATTATAGCAGATGGACACGCCGCATTCCATGGGAAACCATGGTCGCAATTCCTCGCAGAGTAAACCGACTCTTGAAATATTAAAAAAAATTCCTACAAAGTATAAAAAGAATGGGAAATACACGAAACATCGGATATAAATTTGCGGGCGGATCAACCGTATTTTCCGTCGAATTTTTCCCCCCGAAAACAGAAGATGGAGCGCGGCAGATACTCCGCACGGCCAACAAGCTGAAAGATCTCGCTCCAGACTACGTATCCATTACTTACGGAGCGGGCGGATCCACGCGTGAACGCACTCTGGAGTACGGGGAACTGCTGCGCGAGATCTTCAAATTTGAAGTGATGCCGCATCTTGTCTGTCTCGGGCATTCAAAAGGAGAAATAATGTCCGTTTTGAAGCGATATGAATCCGCCGGACTTCGCAATGTCATGGCCTTGCGTGGAGATCCACCGAAGGGAGAATCAGACTTTAAGCCGCATCCGGACGGCTTTAGGCACGCTTCAGAACTTGTAGCTTTCATCAGGGAGAATTTTCCGGATTTTGGAATTGGCTGCGCCGGATATCCCGAAAAACATCCGGAGGCTCCTTCTCTCGAGAAAGATATAGATTATTTGAAACTTAAGGTGGATGCGGGGGCGGATTTCGTCGTGACTCAGTTATTTTTCGACAATTCACATTACTTTAGTTTTGTGGAAAAGTGTCTCGCCGCCGGAATAGACAAACCCATCATAGCGGGAATATTGCCCGCTCTTTCTTTTAAGCAGGCTATGAATTTCAAAAACATGTGCGCTGCGGATATACCTCTGAATCTTCTCGAAAGACTTGAATCGGCAGCATCGGACGACGATGCCGTAAAAGTTGGGATCGAATGGGCGGAATCGCAGATAGAGGAATTGAAGCAAAAGCGCGTTCCGGGAATCCATTTGTATATATTAAACAGGGCTCAGTCTGCACTTGCTCTCGCTTCGAAAATACGAGCTTAGTACACTTGCTTTAAGAGAAAATGTGGCATTCTACTTTCGATCTTTCCCAAGGAAACTATTGCGTAAATATAATATTTTCGGCGCTATCCCTTAAATGTTTCGGCTTGCGCCCGCGCAGTATTTTGCGCAGTTTTGCCCTGTCTTCCGCGGCTACAATATATCCAACGCATTCGGGAAACCCGCAACGGCATGGGTGGTCGAGAAAATGTTCCAAGGCGTATCCGTAATTATAGAGCAGCTCCTCGCCTTTTTTTATGTCGCGCGTCGAATAGAAGAAAATTGCCCCGTCCTCAAGCACAGCTTCGCAGTTTGTGCGGCATGCGTGGTTGATATAGCGGGCGTCATTATCGGGGCGGTTCCCGTCTAAATCGAACTCGCCGTCAAGCTCAAAAATGTAGACGGCTCCACAGCCTGTTTTTTTAGCTCGCTCTTCGGACTCGAGCCCGCGCCTATTAGATTCGTCCTTGGATATTTTTTCCCCGACATATTCCATTATCCGGATACCTTGCGGAATGTCGCGCGCGGCAAATACGCCTTTGCCGTGAATTTTCGATTCGCGAATCTCGTACAGTTTTTCAGGCACTTTTATTCCTCCCCGGGGAATATCCCGGATTTTACTTCCGATACGTATGCTGAATATGCGGAAACAATATCGCCGGCGAGGTTTGCGTAGCGCTTTGCAAATTTCGGAGCTCTTTCGGAAAGTCCCAAAACATCAGTCATGACGAGGACTTGGCCGTCGCAAAAAGGGCCGGATCCGCAACTGATTGTAGGTACCGACACATTGGCTGTAAGTTCCGCTGCCGCGCGGTGGTCGGTCATTTCGATCAAAATTGAAAATGCGCCGGCTTTTTCGAGGGCTTTTGCGTCGCATGTCAGCTGTTTCCGCTCTTCTTCGGTTTTGCCAAATTTTCTATACCCGCCCATGCGCAGGTATTGCTGCGGACGAAGCCCTATGTGCGCCATCACGGCAATCCCGGCATCTGTCAGCCTTTCAACATATCCCGCCATGCGCGCGTCGCCCTCGATTTTTACAGCTTCAGC
>CASFWX010000048.1 GCA_949298545.1 uncultured Verrucomicrobiota bacterium
CCGCGCGTCGAAGAAGGGGAATGGCTTGCCAGACAGGCATGTGTTTCGGCTTGTATAGATTTGAGCGACGGTTTTGCCTCAGACGTAAAAAATATGTTGCCGCTCGGGACTTGTGCGCTCGTAAAGGCTGAAGACGTCCCGCGGTCGCGATTTAACGGGCGTGAGGCGACAATTGATGAAGCCCTTTGCCAAGGCGAAGACTACGAATTATGTTTTACGACTTCAGACAGCGCTGCTCTCGCGGAAGAATACAAAAGCCGGTTTTCTGCCGAGTTGCACATTGTTGGCAAAATAGAAAAAGCGCATTCCGGAGAGGAAGGCGCCATTGTGCTTTTGGACGGCGACGCGCGCCGCGTGTATAGCGGCGCGGGGTGGTCGCATTGAGATATCCTGCTAATTCGAAATATTCCTTTTAATGTCGTTATGGACAATATCCATAAAGGAATTTGATTTGGTCGCATTCTCAAACATATTTAATATGCTTTGGAGTATAATGGAGTAGTTCCTTGCGTCGTTTCTGTAAACCGAATAAAATTCCTTAGGATTGATATCGCGCAATTCGCTCTTGATAAACTGTGATAAGTCTTGGAGGAAAGTCCGATAGAGCCTTTCAAATCTCTGTTTTTCGAGTTTTCCCTTCAATTCCTTGTAGTGCTTTTTGAGTGTAGGACCCAAAATAGGTTTGTTTTGCAAATCTACCATGTTTGATGCAAGGAAGAAGTCCATAAAATCGTAGAGGACAGCGCGCAGGCGCTCCAGTTGCTCCTTTTGCTGGTCGAATTTTTGCAAATCTACCTTTTCCCAATTTCCAAACTTGTCGAGGCGTATGCAAGACATGTATCCCTTGTTATAGCTGCTGAAGAAAGTTCTATGGAGCTTGCTGACATCGCTTCGGCGGGTCCAATCTATCTTTTGGGGCGGCGGAATTTGATCTATGAGCATGCCGATTGTGGTGTCGCTTCTTGGATCGATGAGCAGTGTACCCTCAAAGAAATTGGTCGGAACGCGCGTGCTGAGATTGAGATATGGGGAGGAAATAGAGACTATTTTTACGGGGAAGGACTGCACGTTGAGATTGCTTTGCCCCACAAAAAACACGCTTTCATTCACAAAGTTCTTATATCCCTCTTCGTCGGGGAATTTTGCCGGTTTTACGTCTCCAGGCATGGATTTCGGGAAGAAAAGGACGACCGGAACGTTTACGGAGGCGTATGCCTCTTTAGGGTCAAAGTCGACAGTCTCACCGAGATTGTTCATAATTGTGATATTGCCAGAGGAGTCGTAAGCAGTAAACGGCATGAGAATTACTTGTTTGCCGTTGATTTCAGTAGTGATGGCGGAACATTTCTTTTTGCCTTCAACTATGAAAGCCTGCTGGGTGAAAGATTCTTTAGCTTTTTTATTCAACTCGCCCATTGTAAGCGGACGGTCGGGAGCAGCCGCTTCGCCTCCGCCTTCTCCGCTAGTTTCGGTTGCGGCGGCGAACGGATCGGCATTTTCGCCGCCCGAAGTCGAAGCGGTTTCTTTTGCGGCATCCGTTGCTATATTAAATTGTTTTTTGATTGCAGCCAGCTGCGAGGCGTAGTCGTTGGGAAACTTTTCCTCAATTACTTTTTTAGTTATGGCAAATGTTGTTTCGTCCATGCCTTCTGGTTTTAGAGAAGCCAAGTCGTTCTTTGCCCCGACTTGCTTTTGCAGTTCGGCGAGAAACACGTTTAAATCCGCATTGCCGGTCTTTTCGAATCTTTCCTTTGCCGCATTGTAGGCTTCCTTGCCGAGTTGGACTTTATAGTCGGAGAATCCGGCCATTATGTTTGCCTGCTCGTTTATAAAGGCTTCTTGTTCGACGTAATTTAGGGGAAACTTTTTTTCGGCAGTAGCCTTAATTGCGTCCAAATCCTCCTTGTCTATTGCAAAGGAAAGGCTTTGTATGGATTCCCATGCGGAGATTTGTTTGCGCGCCCACGATTTTATCGCGGCGGAGTTGCCCGCGTTTACTTCAGCCGATTTGGCTTCTATTTTCGCTTTTAAGTCTGCGGGTATTTCCTGTGCCGGCGCAAAAAACGGAATCGCGAGGGACGAAAGTAAAATAAGCAGTGATTTTCTCATGGAAAACAGGATGTAAAAACATGCAAGAGATGTCAAACATTTCTTAAGTTTTGCGGTTCGCTTCATGTGGGCGCGATTATTGTTGTTTCCCAAAAAATGCTTGAAGCGAAATGGGCTTTTAGTTTGGATAGCGGCTTTCAATGAATTTAATAAAGAGACTGATTGCCAAATTGACGGGAAAGAAGAGCTCGAAAAAGCGCGCTTCCGCGCCACTTAAAAAGCGGGGCGCCGAAAGTAAAAAGCGCTCTTCCGCCTTCGGGCGTTCAGATTCCGCCCGCGCCGATGCCGCATTTCGTTCTACCCGCCGCTCGGCAAAGCGCGGCGGAAGAGGCAAATCTGTCCGCGGGGAGAAAGAGGCCCTTCCTGTTGTCGATGCGGGTCAAGCTATCGGCAAACGCGCAAAAAAAACTTATCCTATAGCCGAACTTTCCTTGCAGCTTCCGGATTTTGTCTCTCTCGGCCTTTCTTCAAAAACTCTTTCGGCAGTTCGTGATATGGGGTATACTTCGCCGACTCCGATTCAGAAGGAGGCGGTTCCCGTTGTTCTGTCGGGGCGTGACGTTATAGGAACTGCGCAGACCGGCACGGGAAAGACGGCGGCATTTTTGCTTCCGCTAATAGATTTGTTGGGAAAATGCTCGAATATTCCTCGCGTGCTGGTTCTCAGCCCGACGCGGGAGCTCGCGTCGCAGACTGCCGAGGCTTTTGAGAAATTTTCGGAATATTCGGACTTAAAATGCGTTCTCATTCAGGGCGGAGTGTCCATGAAGCCCCAGGTGGACGCGCTTTCCCGCGGAGTAGATGTGCTTGTGGCGACTCCCGGCAGGCTTCTCGATCTGATGCGCCAGCGCGTGGTAAATTTAAAGTCGATAAAATACCTCGTTCTCGACGAGGTCGACAGAATGTTCGACATGGGATTCATCGACGACGTATCCGATATCATACGCCATTGCCCCAAGGAGCGCCAGACGCTCTTCTTTTCGGCCACGATGCCGGACGCGGTTTTGCGGCTTTCGGAATGGGCGCTTTCCAACCCGGTCCGCCTTGAGGCCGGCACTGCCCATAGCCCCGCCGATACGATAGAGCATTTTATATATCCCGTCGACGGTATACAAAAGTACGACATGCTCGTAGAAATATTGAAGCGCCTGACATTCGACAGCCTAATAGTATTTACGCGTACCAGAATAGATGCCGACCGCATAGGCGAATGGCTGCTTGCGCACGATTACAAAGTTTCGATTCTCCATTCAGACCGCACTCAGCACGAGAGGGAAAAGGCGCTTGCCGATTTCAAAGAGGGCAAGACGAATATACTGGTGGCTACAGATATTGCGTCCCGCGGGCTTGATATTTCAAACGTAGGCTATGTCATAAACTACAATGTACCCGAACATTCGGAGGATTACGTTCACCGCATAGGGCGCACGGGGAGAGCCAACAGGGAGGGAACAGCCGTCACGCTCTATTCGTCCGAGGAGACTGAATTTCTAAGGCGCATAGAGTCTTTCATAAACGCGCGCATAGAGCGCAGAAAATTGGAAGGGTTCCCATACAGGAACGAACCCGTATTGGATTCTCCTCCCAAAAAACGGCGCCGGAGAAACATGTGATATGGCGGCGCAGTGTTTTGCAAAAAGCCGTTTTTTGCGATGGATTTTTATTACGCTGGGACTGTTCGGATCCTTACTCTTCCTCGCCGTTTGCGCGGCATATTTTCTTCCCGAATTGTACCGCATTGAAAGCGATGAGGCGAATCTGGGAACGGGAAGGACGGCTTTGCTTTTGGGGACTTCAAAATATCTCGTTTCAGGCGGGGAAAATCCATATTACCGCGCGCGGGTGGATACGGCTGCCAGGCTTTACAAAGAAGGCGTTTTAAAAAAAATAATAGCCAGCGGGGATTCCGGAGACGACTATTACAACGAGCCTAGAGACATGCGCGCCGATTTGATTTCGTTGGGAGTTTCCCCGAAAGATATATTTCCCGACGGTTCTGGGACCCGCACCCTCAATTCCGTGCGCAGATGCTCTGAGATTTTTAAGGAGGACTCGCCCGTAATCATTTCCCAAAATTTCCATTTGAAGCGCGCCTTAATGCTTGCCGATGCTTTGGGCGTTAAAGCTGACGCCTTTGCCGCTCCGGATCCTGACGGGCTCGTGTTCCGCATCAGGAACGGGACGAGGGAAATATTTGCGCGCATTTTGGCTTTGTACGAAGTTCTCGAGATGAAACTTTAACTTTTGTTTTTAGTTGGGATAGCGGATTATGCATTTTCCGCAGGCGCAGATTTTATTTTTTTGTGCGTTTAACGGGAGGGGACTTGAAGCGGGCGGCTAAATGCGCATTGTTTGGAGTGATATTATTTCTCCACTTGCGGAACGGCTGTTTATTTTACAGCAATCCGAGACTTTTAAACATTTTGGAATATTCTGCCGCTTTTTCTTCCAAAGGCATTGGATAGGCGCGCGAAGACGAAGGGAGCCTGTAAAAGTCGAGTTGTTTGCCTTTGCAGTCCACTCTCGCCGGGGTGCCGCATTCGGGAATGGCGCACGAGAGGGTTTTTGAGACGGTTTCAGCAGCTTTTTCCCCCGTGGCGGCAATGGCGCGGCAATTGGGAATCCTTGCAAGGATACCAAAGACGTCTGTGGGCAGAGATATTTTTAAAAATTTGTCGGAGGCATTGTCTTTTAAGCGCACGACTTTTTGGGCAGAATCATACAGGGCGATACCTTTTTTACACAAGAAAGTTTTGATTTTTTCCTCGTCGAATCTTTTGCCGTTGACGAAGTATTCCTTGTTGTTGAAAAAGGACAAACCGAAGATCCTCCACATGTCGTTCAAAAAATTCGGATAGAAAAAATCCATGCACCAGCGAGTTTGGGCAGGTGGGAAGGTTCCGAGCATGAGAAGCGCGGCGTTTCGCGGCAAGAAAGGCTTAAGTGGATGTTGTTCCTCTAAAGGCATGGTCTAATGCAAGATTCAAATCGCTGGGGAATCCGTTTGCAACGCTTTTGTTGATATGCGGCTGAACCCGCGAGCGGAGGCTTGACAAACATCGGATTAAAACATTTGATTGAATCAAATGATTGACAAAAACCGCATACAAATGATACTCGCCGGGGATTTGTCTGATCCCAAGACGAGAATAGTCCGCGCCGCAATAGGAGAATTTGCCATGCGTTCGCTCGAGGGGGCAAGGACGCGCGAAATAACGGCGAAAGCCGGCGTTAATGTGGCTTCCATAAGCTATTATTTTGGCGGCAAAAAAGAGCTGTACGATTTTGTTATAAGGGAGCTCTGCCGGTATTTCGACTTTTCGGCGTCGGAATATTACAGGCTGGGGGCTGAAATTGTCGGGCGCGGCGATTGCACCGAGGCGCGGGAGTTTATCTCTAAGTTCATATTGGACAATATAAGAAAATTTAAAGAAGTGAAAGAGGTTTCATATGTTTTGCTTTTGCTCCTTCGCGAGCAGGTTTGTCCCACCCGGTCGTACAAATATCTTTATAAATCAGTCATAGAGGGGCCGGCGCGCTTTTTGGCATCACTGATAAACACTGCCTGTTCGGGCAGATACGGCGAACAGGAGTGCCTGATTTTCGCGCAGGCCCTGTGGACAAATGTCAGATCCTATTGTTCCGCGAGCGATGCTGCGATGCGCCTTCATAATTGGAAGAAAATCGGAGATCCCGAAATTGCAGCATTGGGGGCGGCACTTGGAACGGTGCTCAATGGAATTTCAAGTTAAACAGTCTATGAAGAATGCGAAATTATTATCTTTGCCGGCTATTGTTGCGCTCGCATTGTCGGGTTGTTTCGAGGAGCGGAGCGGGGATCCCGCGCCTGTTTTGCCTAATGCGGTGAAATATGCCGAGCCTTTGGAAATGGACGCTGAAATATGGAGCAGGCGATCGGCGCGCATAGAACCTGCCGAGACCGTTGAAATACGCGCCCGGGCGGGGGGCTATCTCGACGGGATTCTATTCAAAAAGGGCGATCATGTAAAGCGCGGCGAAACGCTTTTCGCAATAGACGACGAACCTTATAAAATTGCTCTCGACGCTGCTGTCGCGGGGGTAAAAGCCGCAGAGGCAAAGCTTGAGCTTAGCGAAAAGAATTTTCAGCGTGCCAAGGGGCTTCTCGCGCAAAATGCCGTGTCGGAAGAGGCATATCAAGGCAGAGAGGCGGAGTTGTTGCTCAGCAGGGCGAAACTTCTTGAAGCGCGCGCCGCGGAGCGAAATGCGGCTCTCAACATGAAATATACCCGGGTCGTGTCGCCGATAGGCGGGAAGATAAGCGAAAGTTTCGTGGATGTCGGAAATCTCGTTTCTCCGAACGCGAGCGTTTTGGCTAGGGTTGTTCGCGACGATGCCGTAAAGGTATATTTTGAGCTGGACGGCAAAGAGGCCGTTAAATATCAAAAGCTGGGACTTCTGGAGGCGATAGATTCCGGCGCGGGGCCTGAAATAGAGATAGTGCAGAAGGGATCTGAACGCAAAGTTAAGGGGCGGATAACATACCGTGACAATATGCTGTCGCAACGCACCTCAACCCTGTCTCTTTGCGCCGACATAGACAACCCCGATGGAAGCCTGATACCGGGGGCTTTTGCCGACGTTCGCATAAAGGAGGGGATTGAGAAGGGGGCTTTGTTCGTGCCGGAGGAGGCGGTCGGAACAGATTTGTCCGGCAGGTATGTTTTGCTTATAGGCGAAGGGGATATTATTCGGCAAAAAGCGGTGCGGGTCGGAGAGAAACATGGGAACTTGAGAAGAATAATATCCGGGATTTCAAAGGGCGACAGAATAGTTGTATCCGGGATACAGCGCGCTTTGCCTGGACGCCGTGTGGCTCCGGAGA
Source organism: uncultured Verrucomicrobiota bacterium (assembly GCA_949298545.1). Lineage (GTDB taxonomy): Bacteria > Verrucomicrobiota > Verrucomicrobiia > Opitutales > Intestinicryptomonadaceae > Merdousia. The sequence continues at coordinate 6,974 of CASFWX010000048.1, forward strand.
GAACGGAAATAAAATAGCTTGTTCATGAAAAAGAGTTTTTCGGAGTTTTTCATCGACCGCCCGATATTTTCGGCGGTAATTTCCATCGCAATAGTTTTGCTTGGATTTATAGGTTTCTTTCGCCTTCCGATATCCCAATATCCCGATATTGTTCCCCCTACCATAGCAATAGACGCGGCCTATCCCGGGGCGTCTCCGGAGATTCTGATGGAAAACGTCGCCACCCCGATAGAACAGGAGGTAAACGGAGTGGAGGGCATGATGTATATGACCAGCCGCTCCAATTCCGACGGAACGGTCAGCATTGAAGTTGCCTTCGAGCTTGGAACGAATATTAATGCCGCGCAGGTATTAGTTCAGAACAGGGTTGAGGTTGCCAAACCACGCTTGCCGGAGGAAGTGAGAGCGATAGGCGTTAGGGTTTCAAAGCGGTCTCCGAGCCTCCTTTTGGGATTGGCTCTTTATTCCCCGGACGGGAGCAGGGATACAACTTATTTGACGAACTACTATTTGACGCAGATAAGGGATAAGATTCTGCGCATAGACGGGGTAGGCGATGTCGTAGCGTACGGGGAGCGCGAGTTCAGCATACGCGTGTGGCTCGACCCTGACAGGCTTGCTGATTTCAACATGTCGCCGCTCGAGGTTGTCGCGGCTATAAGGGAGCAGAACAGGCAGGTTGCCGCCGGGAAACTCAACCAGGCGCCGGTCTCAACTTTAGATGAGCCTTACGAACTCCTTTTGCGGACAAAAGGCCGGCTTGGAAGCGAGAGCGAGTTCGGCGACATAATAGTCAGGAGCCTAAATGGAAAGATTGTTCGGCTGAAAGATGTCGCGCGCGTCGAGCTCGGAGCGTATTCCTACTCAAACAAGGCATTTTATAAGGGAGGAGATGCGGTTGCATTTCTCGTATACCAGTCTCCCGGTTCAAACGCTTCAAATACGGCGGGCGAGGTGCTAAAACTTTTCGAGGGCTTAAGGAAGGATTTTCCAGCCGGCGTGGATTACGATGTCGGCATGGACAACACTGTTTACATAGCAGATTCCATAATGGCGGTTTTTCGCACTATTCTTGAGGCCACAGCGCTCGTAGTATTTGTCATGGTGCTATTTTTGCAGAAGTGGCGGGCCGCTATAATTCCGTTGTTTGCAATACCAATATCGCTGATGGGAACTTTCTTTTTCATGGCGTTGTTCGGGTTTACGATAAACAATCTCACTCTTTTTGGAATGGTGCTGGCAATCGGGATAGTCGTGGACGACGCGATTGTCGTCGTTGAGAATGTCGAGCGCAATATGGGCGAGGGCGAGACCGACGCGAAGCTTGCGACTAAAAAGGCGATGAGGCAGGTCCAGAACGCCTTGATCGCTGTGGTATTGGCGCTGGTATCGGTTTTTGTGCCCACCGCCTTCGTCTCTGGGATAGCAGGAGAGTTTTACAGGCAGTTTGCATTAACCATAGCCGCTTCAACCTTGATTTCCGGAGTGGTCTCATTGACGCTGACTCCCGCGCTTGCGGCGATTTTTTTCAGGCCGTCGAATAGCGCGTGGGCGGGTGCAAAGCTATGGGATTTTATTTTCGGGAGACTTTTTTCCGCCTTTAACGCCGGATTTAAACGCATCTCTGATTTATACGGGGGAGCCGTGGGGCGCTTCGCAAAAATGTCGGTGTTTTTTGCGGCTGCTTATGTCGTTTTAATTATTGCGACTTTGCTTATTTTCAGAAACGCGCCGAAGGGATTTATTCCCGGGCAGGATACATGCTATTTTTACGTTGCCGTGCAGCTGCCGGAAGGCTCGTCTTTGGAGCGCACTGCCGAAGTGATGAGGCGCGCGGAAAAGACGGTTGCAAAGACGCTTCCTGAGGCGCTTAAATACATGTCTTTGGCGGGATTAAACATAGCCGATCTCGGGCGCACATCAAATTCGGGAACTATGTTTATACAGCTCAAGAGCAAGGAAGAGAGGTTGAGGGACGGCATTGTCCTCGACGACTCGATAAACAGGCTGATGGGAGCTTTTTATAGGGAGATTCCGGAAGCGATGTTCTTTGCGGTAAAGCCGCCGGTGGTATCCGGCATAGGTTTCGGGGGAGACTACAAGTGCTATGTGCAGGATAAGTCCGATCTCGGGCTTGGCGCGCTTGATAAATATACGAAAGAAATGGTTGAAAAGACCCGCGCTGAAAAATCCGCGGCGAGCGCCCTGACGATGTTCGGAATAAACAATCCCGAGCTGTATGTGGATATTGACAGGGAGCAGGCCGAGCGCATGGGGGTCAGGATAGGAGACATTTTCGACGCGATGCGCTTCAATATGGGATCTGTTTACATTAATGATTTCAACATGCTCAACCGCGCCTATCGCGTTCAAGTGCAGGCGGACTTGGGGAAGCGTTCGGAAATATCGGATATTTTGAGGCTCCGGGTTCCGGTAGCCGGCGGCGGCTCCACTCCCATAGGAGGCTTTGCCAGCGTCGACAGGACGGTAGGCCCGCAGATGATAACCCGCTACAACCTCTATCCGTCCGCGGAGCTTGTCGGAAACGTCAAGGCCGGGCACAGCACGGGAGAGGTGATGAATGCGGTCGAAAAAATTTCAGGGGAAATATTGCCAGACGGAATGGATATAGAGTGGACGGATTTGGCTTTTCAGGAGAAGCGGTCTAGCAATACGTCGATGCTGGTATTTGCGCTGTCTTCGGTTTTTGTTTTTCTGGTTTTGGCGGCGACATATGAAAGCTGGGGGCTGCCGTTGTCGGTAATTCTCATCGTGCCTCTCGTGCTTTTGTTTTCGATATTGGGGGTCCGGTTTTCAGGAATGGACATAAACGTGATGACGCAAGTCGGGTTTATTGTTTTGATAGGTTTGGCGTGCAAAAACGCCATTTTGATTGTGGAGTTTGCGCGGCAGCGCCAGGAGCGCGGCGAGGACGTCGTTTCCGCCGTTGCGGGCGCCGCAAGAAACAGGCTTCGCCCGATTATAATGACATCTCTGGCATTTATACTCGGAGTTTTCCCATTGGTTTACGCTACGGGAACCGGGGCGGAGCTGCGCAATGCGCTTGGAGTTCCGGTTTTTTACGGAATGATGGGGGTGACGGCTGCGGGGCTCTTTTTTACGCCGGCGTTTTTCTATTTTATAAGGAAAAATTTTCACTGCGCAACTATGAAGGAAATGTAAAATATGAAAAATTATCGATGCGCATTATTGCTGCCTGTTTTATTCGTTTCCTCCTGCATGGTCGGCCCGGATTACGAGTCTCCCGACGCTACGATTGGGGCGGCCGAACTTGACGAGCCGGATTTTTCAAATTCCGGCGGTATTTGGAAGATGGCAGAGCCTTCCGACAGATTGTCTCGCGGGCAATGGTGGGAAATTTTTGGGGACGAGCGCTTGAATTTCTACATGGAGAAATGCCGCTCCGACAACCCGGATTTGAAATCCCTCTTTTACAAGGTGGAGCAGGCCCGCGAAAACGCCTGCATGAGCGCGAGCCGCCTGTATCCGCATGCGGGGGGCGGTGCAGGCTATTTGCGGGCGGGCTTGAGCGATCGCTCGGTGTTCTCCCAGCTGGGAGTTTTTGACGACTGGATTACGGGAGCGTCTTTGACTTGGGATGCGGACCTATTCGGGAGAATACGCAGCATGCTCCACGCGCAGCGCGCGAATGCTCAAGCGATGCTGGACGAATACGAGAATATGCTTCTCTTGCTGCAAGCCAGCACAGCTTCGGCATATTTTACGCTCCGGGAGCTTTGCTCGTCTAGGGATATTCTTAAAGAGGCCGTAGAGGCGCGGAGCAGGGAGCGCGAATTTATAGGGAAGCGCGTCGCCATGAAAACGGCTTCGGATACGGATTTGCAAAGGGCGGTAGAGCAGGAATTTTCAGCTCTTGCGCAGCTTTCGGAACTCGACGAAAAAATTGCGCTTGTAAAAAACTATCTCGCAAATCTGCTGGGGTCGAGTTCCCTTAAAATGAGGATTGAAGCCGACGGGCTTGTCGGGGATCCCCCGCAGATCCCTAAGGCAGTGCCTTCAGAACTGCTTGAAAGGCGCCCGGACATAGCGGCTGCCGAACGTCGCGCATGCGCGGCCAACAGCCAAATAGGAGCCGCCCAGGCGGCATTTTTCCCGACGGTGTCCATAACGGGCGCTGTCGGAGTCGATTCCACTGCATTTTCAAAACTTTTTAACGCCAGCTCTTTTGCATGGGGAGTTAGCCCGCAAGTTTACATACCCATATTTCAAGCCGGGCGCCTCGTGGCGCAAAAGCGGCTGGCCCTTGCCAAGCATAAGCAGGCGCTCGAAGATTACCGCTCGGTTGTCCTTAAGGCTGTGAGGGAAGTTGAAGACTCGCTCGTCCGCGTCTCGCAGCTGCAAAAACGCTACGAATACAGGAAAACCGCCTGCCAGGCAGCAAAGAAAGTTGAGGCTTATACGCAGGCGCAATACGAGTTGGGAGCGGTCGATTATTTTGCGGCAAGCCAAGCGCACAGATATTCCCTCATGAACGAGCTTGCCCTTATGGAAATTAGGGGAGAGCGGTATCGCGCAACAGTTTCTTTAATATGCGCTCTCGGCGGATCATGGAAACGCGGAGGGATTTCCGGAGCGGAAACGCTGGAGCCTGGCGAGAAGTGAGCAGGTCATTCCGACTCTCCGGAATCGGAGGCCGTTTGTCTGCCGTTTAGGGGGATCTCCAGCGACAGTATCATTTTCTGCTCGTTTTTTATTGCGGCTGACGAATTGATGCTGTCAAAGTCGTTTGTTAAACGCAGGGCGATTGAAACGACTTCCTTGGGTGCGAAAACCAATCCCAACATGACGTAGGCGGTGCCCTGTGAACCCTTTTCCAAATCAATTCCAAAATAGCCGGTGTGTTCAAGGCGGATTAGATCTGTCAAATCCCATGACAAATCCTCGCGAAGAAACGCCATAGGTATATTGTGTCTGGGATAGTCCTCCGCTTCCAGGTATCTATATCCGGGGCCCGCGGACACTGTCCATTTCAGCCCTATTTTCGGAAATTTTATTTCGTATCCAGGGCCGAGTATTTCGTCGAGCTGGAAATTTATCATTTTTATGGAATCGTGCCTGTAGGATTGGCTCACGAAGAAAAACCAGTTTGGATCCGAATCGGAAAAATTCCATCTATACTCTCCTGATGCCCCGTATTTATCGGTCGTCACGGTTTCCACTCCGTCGAAGGTCTTTTGCCATTCATAGTTGTAGAAGCCGTTTACCGAGAAACTCATAGTTTCCCATTCCTTTGCGGCGGAGGCGTAAAAATAGTACGAGTTATTGTGCAGCGTGCTTGTTTCCAGGGATATTCCGGTTAAAAGCTTTATCTTTATGTCTTCCGGAAGAATTTCTTCGATGAATTCGCGGTATTGCTCGCGCATTTTTCGGAATTCTTTGTAGATGGGGTCGTTGCTTCCTATGATGGAGCTTTCGCTTCCAAAAAGCGGAGTCCACACGGCTTCTTCGGAACTCCCTCCTGAGGCGACAGATTTGGAGGAGACATCGTCGAGTTCAGATTTTTGGGAATCGTCAACTGGCTTGGTGATTTCCGAAACAACCAGTTTGGAGGGGATTATTATCGTGGCGTAGGAATTTTTTATCTCTATGGAGTCGGCGGAGCGCGAGATTATTTCGCCTATAATTATTTCTCCCGTATGCAGGTCGAGTTGCGTCAGGTTTTTTATGGATGCGGCAGCATGCGACGTGCCGGCAAATGCAAAGGCAATTGCAAATATAAGCCTTTTGGTCCTGTAATACGAGCTGCGCATTTTCCCTTTAAAAGCAACATTTTTGCCCGATAGTTTCAAGGGATATTTTTATCGCATTTTTCAATGCTTGCCCATGGCGGGATCTCCGCTTGTGCGCCATTGGAAACGGCATCGAGTTGAGAAGCTTGGAATTTGGCGTTTGCGGGGATTATCTTTCGGGGGAGGCAATATCCCGCGAGCCAAGCTGCATCGACTTGGGCAATTTCTACGGCGGAGGCGTATTTTAGGGGTTTTTCCTGCAGGCGAGCTACTTGGCAATGAAAGCGATTTGAATGCCAGGGCCGTGCACGCCCTCCACAAGGATTCCTTCGACGTCGGTTGTTTTTGAAGGGCCTCCGACATAAATGGCGTATGGGCAGTCTGCTGTTTGGGACAGCGCTTCCGCGAGAGTCGGCACGATTTGAGATTCATTAAAAACAGCGATGTGCGCCCAAGGGGCAATGCTCGCCATTCTATCGTCGGTATCAGAATCTTTCAAAACTATCGCGCCCGTTTCGGCTATTGCCATGGAGGCCTTGCTGATTCCGAAATCGTAAGAATCAGGATTGCCTTCGCGGTCGAAGCTCCGGGAAATCTCAAAGAGCGAATCCAATCCGAGAATGTCGTCGAGTTTCGCGTCGGCGATTCCGCGCTTAAAGCCTTTTTCCTTCAGGAAACCGGCGAGCTTTTGCGCGTCGTCGAATACGATGCCGTCGTTCGACTTAAAGTTGCGCTCGAATATTTCCCTCGCGCTTTCTCCGAAAGCCGCGCTTGTAAGCAGGTCGCGTTCGTCAAAAGCCGGGGCCTGTATCTTGGGGCGTTTCTCTTGCGCGGCGCGCACGTTTTCAATAAAAGTCTTAGCGTCCATTTTTCTTAAGCCACTTTCTAAATTCGCCTCCGCGCAGCTTAGGCAGGGTTCTTGACTTAATCCATCTTCCGAGCGTGCCGAATCGCGCAAATTTTAGAGGCAAAAAATTTGCGATTTTATTGAGAGGTATAACCAGCCTCCAGATTTTAGGCGAGCTTGCCAACAGCGACCAAGGCAGGAAGTTTATGTCGTTTGGTACTTTTGCGCCGTTTCGCTTCAATGTGTCGCGCAGTTTCAGCACGAGATCTGGCAATGGTATTTTTGCGGGGCAGACGTCGGCGCATGCTCCGCACAGCGTGCAGGCTTTTGGCAAATCGGCGAGTTTATCAATATCTCCGCCCGCCAAAAGCGGAGAGAGCACAATGCCGAGCGGTCCTGGATATACAGTCCGGTATGCGTGCCCGCTGACGAGCCTGAATACGGGGCAGCGGTTCATGCACGCCCCGCAACGCATGCACTTGAGAATGTCGGCGAATTCGCTCCCGAGTATCCGGCTCCTTCCGTTGTCGAGAAATATTACGAACATTTCTTCGGGGCTGTTTTTTGCGGTTCCGGGGCCCGATACGAAATCCGTATACACGGTATAGTTTTGTCCGGTTGCGCTTCGGGCGAGAAGATTGAGGAACACTGCCAGCTCTCTCGCGCTCGGTATGGTCTTTTCGAAACCCGCGATGGCGATATGGGTCTTTGCTCCCGCCATGGAGAAGCGCGCGTTGCCCTCGTTTGTAGCCAGCACCACTGTCCCTTCGCGCGCGAGTATGTAGTTGGCTCCGCTGACGACAATATCCGCATTGAAATATTTTTTTCGCAGGTACTTTCTCGCGTTGAGGGTGATGTGTTCGGGATTGTCGTCGTATGCGGCTATTCCAAACTTCTCAAATGACTTTGCTATATCGTCGCGCCTGCGGTGGATTGCCGGCTTTACGATATGCGATGGCTTGTCCCCGTCGAGCTGGATTATCAATTCGCCGAGGTCGGTTTCTACGACGTCTATTCCCTTGGAAATCAGAAAGGAGTTCAGCTCGATTTCCTCGGTCGTCATGCTCTTGACCTTTACGACATTTTTCGCGCTCCTTTTTGCTGCTATTTCGTAAATCATTGAGCGCGCCTCCGCGGCGTCTTTTGCAAACAATACCTTTACGCCGTTCCGCTCAAGACTTTCATATGCCGTTTCGAGGTTTTCAGTCCAGCCTGACGAACGTATGGCGTTTGCCAGTGCGCGAAGCTTTTCGCCGGAATCCGCGGGATAGGCTTTTTTCAAAATTTGGGCTCGGGCATTTGTGCTGCCCACGCTTGCCGCATGCACAGCGGCTTTTACCCTTGGATTGAGATTTTCACAAAATTTGTCGATAGGTTGAATTGCCATGCTTTTTATTCTTTCTATTCTGAGGCGGCGCGGAAAATTTGAGCCGCGTGCGCGGCGGGATAGTCGAGCCCGAGCTTTTGCGCAATGCCCCTCTGGTGCAGGAGGCATGAAGTGTCTGCCGCCACTATGCGGTCGGGATTCGCCGCGAGAATGTTTCTGACTTTTTGCACGCCGAGCTCAGAGGATATTTGCGGGAATACGACAGAAAAAGTTCCTCCAAATCCGCAACAGTCTTCGCTCCCTTCAAAATCCAGAAGCTTTATGCCGTCAATAGAGCATAGAAGGGATTTTAGAGCTTCAGGAGTTCCGGTTCCGCGGCTGTGGCAGGAATTGTGGACGGCGATTCTGGCTTTATATTTTCCTCCTATTCCATCGACTTCCAAGGCGTTGACAAGATAGTCGCAGAATTCCCATATGCGAAGCGCGAACGAATCGACCATATCGCGCTCGCTTTGCGGGGAGTCGCGAAAGGCTATTTTCGCCGAATGGAAAAGCATCGCCGCGCACGAGGCGCTGGGCACTACTATAGGCCAGTCGTTTCCAGAAAACGCGCGAATTGTAGACATCACAACCTTGCGCGCGCTCGCGAAATCCCCGCTGTTGAAAGCGGGCTGTCCGCAGCAGGTCTGGTCTGCCGGAAATTCGACTTTTTGGCAATGGCGCTTGAGAATATCGATGGCGCATTCCGCAGCGTCGGCGAAAATCGCGTCGCACAGGCAGGTAGCCATAAAGTTTATTTTCGAGCCCTTTATTCTGTTTGGGGGAGGCGTAAACATTATCTTCTCCATTTATCGAAGCAGCTGACCGCATAACGGAAAAATAAAAACCAATATTTCCCCGAAAAGAGCGGGACCGCATGCTTCCCATTCATTTAATTCCACTTTAAAATAAAATTCTTAGAAAAAGTAAAGTCTTTATATTTTTTAAAATAATTTGAAAAATTTGGATTTTTTTATTGCCTGCTTGTTAAAGTTCCAATTTTTTCTTTACTAATTATTAAGTATGGCAGAGAATTTTTTTTGTATTTTTTGGGAAAATGTTTGACTTTTAAAGAAAATGTATTTGTAAATGTGACAATCATAAAAAGGATAATTTTCGAAAAGCTGAGAATGCAATAAAGGAAAAGAGCAGGCGAAAATGGATTTTACAGGAGATACCCCTCGCAGTGCGATAGAGCGCATAGTCAGAGAAGCTGTTTACAAACAGCTCCATTTGCCGGTTCCCCGCCGCCAGCTTGCGCCGAATCCTTTGGTAGTAAATGTGAGCGCCCGCCATGTGCATTTGACTCGCGAAGCAGTAGAGGCGCTTTTTGGGAAGGGATACGAACTGTCAGTCCATAAATGGCTTTATCAGGAAGGTTTTTTTGCCGCGAAAGAATCGGTGACTTTGATAGGTCCGCGCAGCCGTGTCATTTCGAATTTGAGAATACTCGGGCCGTGCCGTCCTGAGAACCAAGTGGAGTTGGCTCTTACAGATGCCCGGGCGCTCGGTTTCGACGTTCCTCTCCGCAACAGCGGAGATATCAAGGGCACGCCCGGCTGCATGCTTATGGGTCCGGCAGGCTTTTATGAAATGGATTGCGGGGTTATCCGCGCTGCCCGGCATGTGCATATGGGACCGTCTGACGCTCAATTTTACGGCGTGAAAGATAAGGATTTTATGAAGCTCCGCGTGCTTGGCGAAAACCCGATAGTTTTTGAAAAAGTTTTGTGCCGCGTTGGCGAGAAATTGAGGCTCGAGGTCCACATAGACACCGACGAGGGCAACGCGTGCGATATGGGGCCACATTCGGTCTGCGAACTTGTAAAATCTTAAAATTATTCGCAATATAAACAAAAACAATACGAAAGGCAAAGAGATGAGCGAATCAATCGGAATGGTGGAGACGCGCGGCTTTACGGGATCCGTAGAGGCGGGCGACGCAATGGTTAAGGCGGCGGACGTGCAAATCGCCGGACAGATACAAATCGGCGGAGGATACGTCACGACCATTGTCAAAGGCGACGTAGGGAGCGTGAAGGCGGCTGTCGAAGCGGGCAAGCTTGCGGCGCAATCCGTAGGCGAACTCGTTTCCGCGGAAGTGATACCAAGCCCCAACGCGCAGTTGATGGCAAAGCTCGGTTTCTAAAACTCTGGAGCCGCGCAAGCATAACAATAATTAATATTTTATAATTATGAAAAAAGCACTTGCAATGATAGAAACCAAAGGCTTTGTGGCTGCGATAGCCGGGGCAGATGCAGCCCTTAAAGCCGCCGATGTCGAAATGCTCGGTTGGAGGAAAGTCGGAAGCGGCCTGGTGGCTGTTTTCTTTAGCGGGGATGTCGCGTCCTGCAAGGCGGCCGTAGACGCTGGGGTCAATTCCGCCTCTAAAGTGGGCGAAGTTTCCGCGGCGGATGTGATAGCCCGCCCGCACGACGATCTTTCCAAGCTAGGCTGCTTCTAAGCGCCGGAAATTTCTGCCGCGGATACGGAAATGCGGAATATTCTGATAGCAAACGTCGGTTCGACGAGCTACAAATACGCCCTCTACGGAGTGTCGTCCAGCGGCGCTGCTTCGGAGCTTGCGCGCGGCGGCATTGGCGGGGTATCCGATTTTTCCTCAGCGATAACTGATTCCCTCGCGTCTCTCTCGTCGAGCGGTTTCGATACAGAGGGAATAAGCGCGGTGGCGTTTAAAACCGTTCTCGGCAAAGACCTGTCCGGCCTTCGCGAGGCGGACGAGAGCGTGCTGGAAGCGCTCGATGCCATGGCGGACGTCGCTCCTGCGCACAACCCTCCGTATGCCGCCGCGATAAGGGCGTTTGGGAAGATTCTTCCGCGCGCGCGTTTGGTTGCGCTGTTTGAGACTTCCTTTTACCAGTGGGCTGATCCCGCGTGGAGGCGCTATGCCGTTCCCGCATCTTGGGACGCGGCGGGCATACGCCGAAACGGGTTTCACGGCGCGACGCACAAGTACGCCGCCGAGCGCGTCGCCGAGATGTGCGGCAGGCAGGACGCTGCCGAAAGCGCGCGCATGCTCTATGTCAGGGGGGCACCAATGAATCTCGACAAAGCATTCAGGCATGTGAATTGCCACTTGGGAGGTTCGAGTTCCGTATGCGGAATTCTCAACGGGGCGGCTGTCGGATCGAGCATGGGATTTACTCCGCAAAGCGGGCTCCCTCAAAACAACCGCGTCGGGGATCTTGACGCACTGGCAGTTCCATTCGCAATGAAAACATTTGGAATTGGAGCCGAAGAGGCCGCGCGGCAGCTTTCCAGCGGGGGCGGGCTTCTGGGCATAAGCGGAGTTTCAAACGATATTCGCCAGATACATTCGGCAGCGGAGTCTGGCAACTCCGACGCAAAGCTTGCCATTGAAGTTCTCGCGTATTCGGCTCGGGCGTATATTGGGTGGTTTGCAGCCCAGCTCGGAGGTTTGGACGCAATAAGCTTCAGCGGGGGAATAGGCGAGAATGATTTTGAATTGAGAAGCCAAATACTGGAACCTCTCGCCTCATTTGGCGTGCGTCTGGACTCGGATTCAAACCGGCAATGCGTCCAGAAGCGCGAGGGCATAATATCGGCGGGCGATTCGGGCGTAAAGCTTGCGGTCGTCGCCGCGAATGAGGAGTCGGTGATTGCCAGAGAAGCGGCGAGATACCTTGAAAACTCTTAAAATTTAACGCAAATATAAAAACCGAAAGGGAAATTGTTATGATAAATGCAATAGGAATCCTGGAAACAAAAGGGCTCGTTGCGCTCGTAAAAGGTACGGACGCGATGCTCAAAGCGGCGAACGTGTCGCTCTTAGGGCGCTACAAAGATGCCGGTTCGGCGTATGTCAGCGCGTACATCAGCGGCGACGTAGCCTCCGTAAAGGCTGCCATAGACGCCGGCGCAAGCGCTGCGGGCGAGATCGGCACGGTCTTGAGCGTTCAGGTTATAGCGCGCCCGAGCGACGGGACGAGCGCGATGTTCTCCGCTCCGAAAACAGCGAAAAAGTAAGAGGGGCTAACAATGTATCTCGGCAAGGTGATAGGGCAGGTAGTATCCACCCAAAAGGACGCCAAGCTGATAGGAAGCAAGCTCCTGCTGGTCAGGCCTCTCCAAATATCCGGGGACGCGGGCATTGAGGAGTATAAAAACACGATAGTTGCAGTTGACTCCTGCGGCGCCGGAGAGGGGCAGATAGTGCTTTTCTGCCAGGGATCCAGCGCGCGGCAGACTCAGGGCATGAAGGAGCTTCCCGTCGACGCGGCAATCATAGGCCTTGTGGATTACGTCGAGGCTTTCTCGAAAAAACTCTACAAGTCCGGCGATTAGAAGGGCGTTGTGCGCGGCGCTATTTCAGCCATTTGCGCTCTCATGCGCAGGCGGTCTGAATGCGCGCGCGGGACGCGTTGAATTTTTAGGAGAATGAAAAATGGCTTTTAATTTAGACGAGGAGACATTGAGAGAGATAGTGCGTGGCGCCGTAGGGAAAATTCTCGCCGGGAATTCCGGCGTTCAGGCTCGCGTTGGAAGCGGGTCTCTCCGTTCGGTGAATTTTGCCGGGCAGCACGGATATGCTTCCCGAAACGGGATATTCGACGACGCTTCCAAGGCTGCGGAGGCCGCGTGGGCTGCATATCGCCGTTTGAGCGAGGGCGGAATTGCCGCGCGCGCCAAAGTCGTGGAGATCGTAAAGAATTTGGTTGTTGCAAAGTCCAAAGAATGGGGAACCTTTGAATTTAACGAAACGAAAATTGGAAAGCTCGAGCATAAAATATCAAAGCTTGAAATAGTGAAGGGCGTACCCGGTGTAGAGTGGATACGCCCTGATGCATGGTCGGGCGACAACGGCATAATGCTCGAAGAATACGCCCCATACGGGGTAATCGGGGCAATTACTCCAGTCACTCATTCAATCCCGACAATAGCCGGCAACATAATAAACATGGTTGCCGCGGGCAACGCCGTAGTTTTTAATCCCCATCCTGGCGGGGCGAAAAGCGCAGTTTTGGCTGTTTCCGAGATAAATGCGGCAATTGAGCGCGAATTGGGAATTTGCAACCTCGTCTGCTGCATATCGCATCCCACTCTCGAAACTTTTGACGCCATAGCGAAGAACCCCCTCATCGCCTTAATGTGCATAACTGGAGGTCCGGGAGTCGTCAGCGCCGCGATGAAATCCGGAAAGAAATCAATTTGCGCCGGTCCCGGCAATCCCCCCGTAATCGTTGACGACACCGCCGATCCAGGCAAGGCTGCCGCGGATATAATAGAGGGCGGGGCCTTCGACAACAACCTTCTTTGCGTCGGCGAGAAAGAAGTCTTTGTGCTTGAGAGCGCGTATAAAAAATTTGTGTCGGCGCTAAAAGACAAAGGCGCCGTAGATATCGGATCTGCCGCCCTCGACAGGCTCACCTCGGCAGTTTTCGACCGCAAAGACGGGAAATGGGCGTTGAAGCGCGAACTAGTTGGCAAGGACGCATGCGTCCTCGCAGATGCTGCCGGAGTTTCATGCCCCAAGGAAACTCCGATGCTCTTTGCGGAAGCGGACGCGAAGCATCCATTCGTAATAGAGGAACAGATGATGCCAATGATTCCGGTCGTTCCGGTCGGGAGCTTCGACGAGGCGCTCGCAGCGGCGAAGGCGGCGGAGCGCAATTACCGCCATAGCGCGATAATACATTCTCTCGACGTCAGCCGCATGACGGCAATGGCGCGGGAGCTTGAAACGACAGTATTTGTCAAAAACGGCCCTTCTACCGCAGGTCTCGGACTCGGAGGAGAAGGATATCTCTCATATTCGATAGCAACCACCACTGGCGAGGGAATATCCAATCCCAAAACTTTTACAAGGAAGCGCAGATGCGTGATGGTTGGCAATCTCAACGTGTTCTGAAACAATGTTGCTGGCGAGAATAGTAGGAAACATGGTTAGCTCTTGCGCTCATCCGAGTCTGAGCGGAAATGTCGTATTCTTGTGCCAGCCCGTCGACGAAAACGGAAATGATTGCGGGGAGATAGTTGCGGCGGTGAGCCCATTCGGGGGAGCCGTGGGAATGAAGGTTGTGGTGGTTGCGGACGGCAGGGTTGCACAATCGTATGTCGGAGACAAAAAAAGTCCGCTCAGGCATTGTGTAATTTGCGTTCTCGATTGACGATGAAAATGGCAAAAATCATAGGGCGCATTACACTCTCGAGAGGCGATATTTCGCTTTCGGGAAAGAGGCTGGTAATAGCCGCTCCTTTTGACAAGGCGGCCTTCGCCGACATGGAGGCGTTTTCCGGGGTTTCAAAATATCCGAATTTTATAGCTTGCGACCCTCTCGGAGCCGCGTGCGGGGATACTGTAGGGTATGTGGACGGTTCGGAGGCGTCGGCTCAGTTTGATTTCCCCATACCTGTCGATGCGTGCATTGTGGCAATAGTCGAAAAGTTGAACTATAAACCCCAATAGAATCTGCAATTTAAAATAAAAAATCATGAAAAGAGTATATACGCTCAAAGATGTTGAAGAACTGAAAGCCAGGGGCGAAAGCCTGCCGGCAAACGCAATTTTGACTCCTTCAGCAAGGGAGGCCCTCGGAAGGGAATGCGCAGTTTCCGGCCCTCAAACCGGAGCTGTGGGCAGAAAGGAGTATCCAGTACCGGACAAAGTGTTTCATTGGGAGAGCGGCAAAGATCCGAAAACTTCGCAGGAGCTTGAAAAGTTCTTTTTCTCCCCAAAGGTGCAAGCGCTAAAAGAGCTTATCGTGGATTTAGGCAGGCGTTCCTACCGCAAGAATTTCAACGATGGCAACGGCGGAAATTTCAGCGTGAGGGTCGGAGACAACTTGGTCTTGTGCACGCCGACAATGATATCGAAAGGTTCTATGAGCGCGGACGACATGTGCCTTGTAGATCTCGACGGCAACCAGCTTGCCGGGAAACGCAAGCGCACGAGCGAAGTTCTCGCGCATTTGGCGATAATGAAACGCCAGCCGCTTGCCAAGGCTTGCTGCCATGCCCATCCCCCGCACGCCACTGCTTTCGCTCTCGCGGATAAAACCCCTCCGCGCTGCGTAAATCCGGAAACGGAGATATTTATCGGGCAGGTCGGGCTCGCGGACTACGGCACTCCCGGAACTTTGCAAATGGCTGAAAAAGTGGGCGAAGTCGGGGTAGACCACGATTGCGTCTTTATGGTTAACCACGGCGTCATGACTTGGGCGGGGGACATAGAGACGGCTTTTTGGAAGATGGAAAACGTGGAGGCCCATTGCTATACTTCCATGCTCGCCTATCAAATAGGGGGGCCAAAGAAATTTTCGGACGCGGAGGCCTGCGAGCTGCTTAAAATAAGGAAAAGCATGGGAATGGTGGAGCAGGGCAAGGACGACCATTATAAGGAGTGCGGACTTTGCGATGCGGAGGACGAGGCGCGCCAGCCATGCGTTTGCAAGCAATCGGCGCATTCCTCCGCTTCGTTCGGCGAACTGGACGAAGACGCGGAAAAACTCGTTTCAAAAATTACCGAGATGATACTGGGAGAGCTTGGCGGCAAATAAGATTTCCGACGCGCTTTGTTTAGGATTGCAATTCGGCGATTTTTAAAGGCGGGAGTTTTCGGCTGCAAGGCTTGGACATTTGGATTTTCTAACAACATATATTACGCATCATGAAAGTTTCGATAATAGGCGGAGGCGGAAGGGTAGGATCGTGCGCGGCATTCGCGATAGAGTGCATGGGGCTAATCAGCGAAATGCAAATCATCGACGCGAACGCGGAGGCGGCAGAAGGGGAGGCACTCGACCTCCTCCACGCTTCAGCGGTGTTTTCTGGGCAGCGGATATATACTGGCTGTTATAAGCGCGCTGCGGATTCGGATATCTTTATAATAACCGCGGGGCTTCGGCGCAAACCCGACGAGAGCAGGCTCGACTTAATAAACCGAAACGTATCTCTCTTCAGGCAGATATTGGCAGATATAAAGTCCGGCGGCTATAGGCGCGATGCGATAGTTTTTGTGGTCTCCAATCCTGTGGACGTATTGACTTATATCGCTTCGAAGGAACTCGATCTGCCTTCAAACCGCGTGATAGGCTTGGGAACCATGCTCGATACGGCGAGGTTTCGCTCGCTGATAGCAAAAGAATTGAAAGTTCCCGCATCGCAGGTAAACGCCACTATTCTCGGCGAACACGGAGACAGCATGTTCCCCGTGTGGAGTTCCGCTTCGATTAATGGATTGCCGCTTAAAGGCTTCCCTTCATTCGGCATAGCTTTGCAAAACAAGATATTCGAGCGCACGCGCGGAAGCGGAGCTGAGGTTATCAAGCGCAAAGGCGGGGCGGGGTATGCTGTCGGGGCTGCAATCGCACAGGTCGCGAGGGCCATTATTCTCGACACAAGGGAGGTCCTTCCGGTATCGTCAGCAGTGAATGGCGTTTATGGCTTGAGAAATGTGTCCATCAGCGTTCCGACCATGATCGGGCGCGACGGCGTTCTCGGGCATCTGGAAACCGAGCTTTGGCCTAAAGAGGCTCAAGCTCTATCCAATTCGGCGGCCACTCTCAGAGCTACAATTTCAAAAGTAGGGTAATTCGCAAAGCGATTAAGTCCCAGCGTGCGGGGGGCGGCTTTCTCTTCCTATTCTCGCCGGGATAAAGGTAAGGGATTTATTCACTCCCCCGAATGGATTCTGCAGGTTCCCAGATGGGGCGGGGTTTAGCCTTGCTGGTTGCCGGAATCTTCATTTTTATTCGGCGCGATTGGGGCGAGATATTTTACCATTACCGAATCGCCCACGATGGCTTCTCCCTCCTTTATTTTAAATACGGCGCAAGCTTTATGGCGCATGCCTGTCGGCGATAGTATTGAAGTCGGCCGCATCTTTGGATCGCAAGCGTAATATAGAGGGGTTCGGGCTGGCAGTTTTACGGGAGAGCTTATATAGACGTAAACGGTGTCGTCATTCTTCATTATTATCTTTCCCAAAAACATGTCGATATCCCGTTCGGGGCGAAGCTCAGAATATCGGACGAGAGCCGGAGAGGGGGCTATTTTCCCGACGCTTCCCGGCATCTTATGCCTCTGGGATTGGGCGGAAAGCGTTTCGGGAAGAAACAGTTGAAAGGCGCAAATAAAAAAGTAAAAAAATGCGCAAACCACCCTTTGGCTGAGCGGTTTCCTCCGGAAATTGTGAAAGAGGTAGTCCATCTTTACTGGAACGAGCGTTTTCCTGCTGTATGCGGCATATTCCCGAAAAGTTCTGGTAGAGCCCTTCGGAAAGTATCGAAAACAACATTCCGGTCATGCGCCGGAAGAGCAAACTGTCTTGAAATGATTTTTGCCGGAAAGCATGGCGCCTTTGCGCAAAGAAGCTCCCCAGAAAGCCGGACGGATTTTTTGAGTTTGCTAAGCGTCATTTTTTGAGCGCTTAAACTGGTCGAATCCAGGTCCGTTGGAGGAGGTTTCCGCTTCAAAGAATCCGTGCAGCTGGCGTATGCGTGTCGGATGCCTCATCTTGCGCAGCGCTTTCGCCTCTATTTGGCGTATGCGTTCGCGCGTGACGTTGAATTGTTTGCCAACTTCTTCGAGAGTCCGGGAATAGCCGTCCTGCAAGCCGAAACGCAAACTCAATACCTTGCGCTCGCGCGGCGTGAGCGACGAGAGAACGTCCATGAGCTTTTCTCGAAGAAGCGAATATGCGGTCATATCGTATGGATTTTCCGCGCCTTTATCCTCTATAAAATCTCCAAAGTTCGTGTCGTCTGAATCTCCGACCGGGCTTTGCAAGGATATTGGCTGCTGCGCCATTTTCATTATCGATTGAACGCGCTCAACGGGAAACTGCATTTCGTTTGCAACTTCTTCGGGGGTCGGTTCGTGCCCAAGCTCTTGGAGAAGCTGCTTTTGAACTTGCATCACCTTGTTGAGCGTTTCGATCATATGGACAGGTATTCTGATTGTCCTTGCCTGGTCCGCGATCGAACGCGTTATAGCCTGGCGAATCCACCATGTCGCGTATGTGGAGAATTTGTAGCCGCGGCGATATTCGAATTTTTCGACCGCTTTCATGAGCCCCATGTTCCCCTCTTGTATAAGGTCGAGAAAATTGAGTCCGCGGTTGGTGTATTTTTTTGCAATGGATATTACCAGGCGCAGATTTGCCCTGACCATTTCCGTCTTTGCCCGATGCGCCTCGCGCATTGCCTGGCGCACAGATCTTACGAGATCTACGAGCTCTTGGGGGTCAAGCCTGTAGGCGTTGCGAATTTCCGCGAGGCGGGCGTTGATTTTATCGGCGTCGGCTATTTTCGTCTTCTTGCCGATCTTTTCTATGGCGCGGAGCTTGTAGAGGCAATCCTCTATCTCTCGCAATACGGGAGTGAGCCTGTCGAGAAAGTCCTCGAATATTTTGAGTTTGAATTTGTAGCCTTTTATGTAGATCGGCTGCAATTTTTGTTCGAGGTTCTTAAACAGGTTAATGTTGCGTTTCTTTAAGGCCGCGTTTGTTGCAGATTCCGCGCTTTCCCATGCCTTTTCAAGCTTGTTTTCGAGATCCTCGGCTTCGGATATGTATTTGGGAAGCTCGGCGAAATATTTTTCGCGGCTGTCCACTTTTTTGTCGAGCACAACTTTGTCGAAACGCTCCTCTCTGGCGGACAGCTTTTTTGCCACGTCGAGCTGAAACTTGTTTGTGAGAGCCACCGAAAATAGGGATTTTACTGCCTTATTTTCCGCCGTTTCAATGCGCCGTGAAATCTCGACCTCCTGTTCGCGCGTGAGCAGGGGAACTTGGCCCATTTGCTTCAGATACATCCTGACGGGATCGTCGAGAGTGTCGGTTTGCAGGGCGCGGGTGGCGCGCTCCTCGTTTTCGTCGCGCAGATTTTTAAAGTTTTCAATTTCCTCGTCGTTGTCGAGTATGGAGACGTCGAGATTGTCGAGAATGTTGATTACATTGTCGTATTCGGCTGGATCGCTCAGAGTTTCGGCCAGATACTTGTTTATATCGTGGTTGGTGAGGAATCCTTTTTCTTTGGAAAGGTGTATGAGCTGGCGAATCTTTTCGTTGAGTTTCCTGTTGTGTTCGGCGATGGCGGCAGTTTTTCTGTCGTTTTTTTCGGAAGATTTCAGTTGCTCTTTGCTTGCGGGCTTTTTTATTTCCGCTTTTTGGGCGGAGGTTTTTTTCTGTGCCGGCGCTGGAGATTTTCCGGAGGGCTTGGCGGATTTTCCCGCTTTGGAAGCGTTGGAGGGTGGCGTTTTGCTGGGCGATGCTTTTTTCGCCGCGGCAGCTCCGGAAGCGGAAAGGCTTGAGGAAGATCCTTTCTTGGTTTCTTTCTGGGCGATTTTAGATGTTGGGTTCTTTGCGGGGGATTTTGCTTGGGATTTTGCCGGTTTGGACGGCTTTGCCGGCGAAGCCGGTTTGGCGGCGCCTTTGGCAGGCTTTGATTCCTTCTTCGGCGTTTTGCCAATCGCATTGGCGGAGGATTTTGCAAGGTTGGATTTTGAAACCGCCTTCAATGCCGGCTTAGACGCCTTTGGAGAGGCGGCATTTTTTGCTTGAGCCTTTGGAGGGGATTTTTTTACGGGCGCTTTCTTTGCGGGATTTTTTTCTCCCGGCGATTTAAGATTGCTTTTCTTTGTGGGTTTGCTTGCCATGTCTCTTTTAGTAAAAATTATGCCACTTCTATTCGCGCAGGCGGTGTGCGCGCCTCTTTGCTGAGATTATTTAGCTGTTTTAAAATATCGAATTTTTTTGGCGAATCATTCATATCGGCTTCTTGCAGAAGCTCGTTAAGCCTTCTTTTCTCCAAATCGAGATATTTTCTATAAATTTCTATCATGCAATTATTTGCGTATTTAACTGGATTTTCTATGGAACTCTTGTCTTCAAGGGCGATTTTGTATATGAGATTCTTTTCCTCTTTGTCGTCGAAAGATGAGTCGGTTTCGTCGATTGAAAATCCTATGCCTTCCCGATAGAGAGCCATCAGGCGCTTTAAAGCTCGCGCTTCAACGCCGTCTCCGACTATCCATTGGTCGCGCAGAATTTTCGACAGTGCTTCCGCCACATTTTCAAAATTTAAACAAACTAATAAAGTATCGAAGTAGGCGTTTGTCAATATTCCTTCGCATTTTTTGTCGTCATTTTCGCCTGCATCGGGAACCGCTCGTTTCGAGCGGTTCTTCCGTTCTATCCATGCCTTCCAATCGGAGTGTACGGCGTGGGCGTCGAGTTTTAAATTGGCAGCGATTTCCAGAAGCGAATCGTTCCTGATAACTTCGGACTTGCACTCGGCGAGGATTTCAAAGAGCTTGAGCATGGCAGATCTCTTGTCGCTGGAGCTTGGATTCGGCGTATCCGCGAGGATTTCGCCCGCCGCAAACTTCAGTGCGCTCGTCCGTTGCTGTTCGACAAGCTCGCGCATGGCTTCAGGACCGTTTTTTTTGATAAACGAGTCGGGATCTTCGTCCGGAGGAAGCACCGCGACAAAGGGTTCGATGTCCGCCGAATAGCAAATCGGAATCACTCGAAGCGCCGCTCGGCGTCCGGCGGAATCTCCGTCGAAAAGAAGCACGACTTTGTCGGCGTAGCGCTTCATCGCGGCAAAGTGTTCGTATCCCGCCGCCGTGCCCTGGGTGGCTACCGCGTTTTTTAATCCGCTGCAATACATTCTAAGGGCGTCAAGCTGACCTTCCACCACGATGAAATATTTTTTTTCGGAGGCGGGATTTTTTGCCTTGTCTATATTGAAAACGACTGTGTTTTTCTTAAAAATATCAGTATCGCGGGAATTTACGTATTTTCCCTCCTCTGATGGCTTTTGCGGAGTAAAACGCGTTTTGCGCGCGGTGAAGGCTATCACGCGTCCCTGTACGTCGAGTATCGGAATTATTATGCGCCCGCAAAAGCGGGGATAGAATTTATTTATGTCCCGCTCGCGGTCGTTGCCGTAGAAAATGCCGCTTCCGATAATCGCTTCAGGGGAATATTTTTTTGCCGAAAGAATTTTCTTTAATTCAACAGACGAAGTCGGGGCATATCCTATGCGCAATTCCCGTGCCTCCTCGAGCGTGAAGCCTCTTTCGCCAACCCAATAGTCGCGGATTTCTGCCGCTTCCGAAGTTTGGGCAAAGAATTGCTCGGCATACCATGAGGCCGATAGTTCATGTATTTCAAATAGCTGCTTGCGGTAAGACGGCGCCTGCGATCCCGCAGCTCCGTCTTCGTATTCGAGGCGTATGTTGAACTTGTTCGCGATAAATTCCACAGCTTCGGGAAAATTTAGGTTTTCCTTAACCATCACAAACTTAAATATGTCTCCGCCCTGCGAGGAGCTGAAGCAATAATACATATTTTTTGCCGGATCGACAAAAAATGACGGAGTTTTCTCGTGTTTAAACGGACTTAAGCCCTTGTACTTCGATCCGCTTCTGTGGAGGTCAACGTATTGCGATATCAGGTCGTACACCCCGACTCGCCCGCGCACCTCCTCGATGCTGCTTGCCTTAATTTTTGACATTATTTGCCGGTGCTAAGCATTTCTTCGTATTCGTCGGATATTTCGCGGTACAAAGGATGTTCTTTAGGGGTGTCGTCGGTGAAAGTCTTGTAGAAGAATTTGGCGTTTCGCATATCGCCCATAGCCCTATAGGTGCGCGCCAGACCTATCAGAATTTCCGGGTTTGACGGAAATTTTTCATGCGCCTGGTAAAGGCTGTTGAGGAATTTTTCGTTGGATTGCACGCGCGAGGCATTGCGCAAGTAATAGAGAGTGGCGTTTATGTCGTCTGGATTTAAAGAGAGCGCCTCTTTGGAGGCGAGATAGGAGTCGTTGAACTTGCCGGAGGCTTCGTAGGCTTTGGCGAGCGTTCTCCACGCCTCAGAGGAGGTCCTGTTTTCAGATATCGCCAAGTGGGCGGCTTTTTGGGCGGCTTTGCCGTCGTTCTTATTTAGGGCGTCATGGGCTTGAGCGGTATAGATTTCAAATTTTGAGGCTGCTTTTTTCGCCGGGGCATTGGAATCAGCTTCTTTTAGAGGAGCGCCGGGAACAGGTTTTTCGTCTATGGCGGCGGCAAATTCGCCTGATGGATTATTTCCGGTTTTGTTTGCATTTTCGAGGGCTGCCTTTTCCTTTTCAGCTTTTGTCTTGGCTTCGGCTTCAGCTTTTGCCTTAGCTTCGGCTTCAGCTTTTGCCTTAGCTTCGGCTTCGGCTTTTGCCTTTTCCTCTTCCTGCTTTTTCTTCATTTCGGCGGCTTTTAAAGCTTCCTGCGCTTCCTGAAGGCTTTTGCGGAAGGCATCGAGCTGTTGGCGCAAATTAGGATAGTTTTGCTGTATGTAAGCGGGATCTATCGCGTCAATTTTCTTGACTGCGTCTTCAAGCAGGGCGGTTTCCTTATCCGCCAGATAGACTGTTATCAAGCCGGCGAGTATTTCTTTGCGTATTTGGACATTTTCGGGAATGGTGGCCGCCCATGCGGCTTCAAGCCAGCTTCGGGCTTGTGCGGAATTTCCGACTTTTACAAAAAGATTTCCGATCTTGGCGGCTTCCGAGGTGCTGGGATTCCTTCCGGAGGCTTTCAAGGCGGCAAGAAGCGCGTTTAGCGATTCCCGCGGCTTGCCGAGGGTATCGTAAATGGCGGCAATCGAGCGCTGGGCGACCGGGTCGCCGGGCCTGATTTTTAAATATTTTTCATAGGCGCGCGCGGCGGATTCGAGATCGTTGCTTTGTTGATAGCTCTTTGCGGAATTTATAAGGATTTCCGGATTCCCCGATTTCAGATCCGAAGCTTTTTCGAAAAGCATGGCAGCTTCCAGCGATCTGCCGTCTTGAATGTAGGCATAGGCGAGAGCTTCGCATAGTTCGGGGCTGTTTCCGCACTCGGAGTTTGTCTTTTCAAGCAGCGATATGGCATCTTTGGCCTTATTCTCGAAAAGCAAAACTTGCGAGCGCCTGACGGAGCGTTCAATTTCCGCTTTCCTTTCGGCTGCTATCTGTTCGGGCGTCTTTTCTCCGCAGGCTGAGAGCAAGGAGCAGACGGCGAATGCGGCAAGTATGAATCGCAGGGATTTCAAAAAAAACTTCATTGCTTGCATAATCGAAAAAATTCCCCTTTATTTCAAAAGAATTGACAATATACTTGATTTTGTCAATTCGGCAACATTTTTATTATGTCAAATTTCAAAAACATAATCCTACTTTTTGCGGTTTTCGCCTTTTGCGGAATCCTTCCCTTGCGCGCGGAAGACGAAGTCTCGGAAGAGGCCGGAGCGGACGAAGGCGAAGCTGCCGGAGTTTCCAGGAACACGGAATTTCTTCGCGATACAATAATAGAGACGCGCCTTCCGAATCTCGGGGCGGACGGCTATTACGAGGCGGTTGAGACACTGTTTAAGACTTACGAGAAACTCTTGTCCTCAAAAATATCGCGCGGCAAAAAGGGAAAAGTAGGAATTAAAGTTTACACCAATTCCGGTCCAGGAATGTCGACGCCCCTTGAGCTTGTCGACGCCGTCATAGCGCAACTAGAGAAGCGCGGGTACGGGAAGGGCGACATTTCAATAGTCGACATGTCGAGGCGCAAGCTCCGCGATTGCGGTTTTCTTCCAAAACTCTCCGAAGTTCGCGAAGGCAAGACCGACGACTATAAAGGCGTGAACGTCGTCGATATCGACAGCGGAAAGTATTTTTCAAAGCGGTGGTTTTACGATAACCCTCTGACCCCCAAAAGCACCCGCTATAGAATTATAAAAGATATTTATGATCCCGAGCTCCGCAAGAGCTATTTGCCAGTACCCCTGTTCCTAACGGTAGACTTTTGGATAAACCTGCCCGTGATCACGGACATGGAAGGTTTGGGGGTTTGCGCATGCCTCGGAAACTCGAGCATTTGGAACATGTCCAATAACGAGAGATTTCTAAAGCAGCCAGCCAATGCGTCAATGGCGGCGGCCGAGGTGTGCGCGATACCGGAACTCCGCGATTCGCTCATCTTCAACATATTGACCTTCGCCCGCGGACAGTTTGTCGGCGGGGCGATTTTTAACGCGCGCTGTTCTTTCTCGGAGCCGTCTATTATGATGAGCGCAAATTCCGTCGCCCTCGATTATATCGCTTGGGAGACCTTGAACAAATACAGGCGCTCAATGGGATTTTCGCCCATAGATCCAATGCCGCCTCTCCTGAATTATTGCCGCGAGCTGAAAATAGGAGATTGGGACATGCGCAAAGTCAAAAAAATATATGCCCCTGTCAGGAGCGGGAGATCGTCTGGAGGCAAGTGATGGGCAATCGCATTTTTTATTAATGCGTATTTTTGGGTTTGCGCGCCTATGGAAGAGGAGATGTTCGATATTGTGAACGACAAAGACGAGGTTGTTGGAAGGGCTTCGCGTTCATTTGTGCACTCCTCCGGGGCATTGCACAGGTCGGTTCACGTGCTGATGTTTTGCGGCGGGGGAAGGGACGGAAAAATTCTCGTGCAGACGCGGTCGGCATTAAAGGACAGATATCCCTTGCGTTTTACCGCCCCGTGCTCCGGGCATGTCGACAGCGGCGAATCTTACCTTGAGGCAGCTTTGCGCGAAACCCGCGAGGAGACTGGTCTATCGCTTTCGGAAAAAGATTTGAAAGGGGTCGGGAAAATATTCCCGTGCATAGAAACTGAAAACGAATTCGCCTATGTTTGGACCGCGCGCTTGCGCGGCGACGAAACTTTTTCTTTCGATCCCGCGGAGGTGGAAGGCTTTGATTGGTTCGCCATTCGGGATTTCGAGAGCTTGGCATTGGAGAATCCTTCGGCATTCACCCCGGCTTTTTTGAAAGTTTACGGCTTTTATTTGTCCACATCGGCGGATTTGCCGCCTGAACGGAAAGCGTGTTTATAAAGATGAGCAAAACAAGAGTAAGATTCGCACCGAGTCCCACGGGATTCTTTCATATAGGCAGCGCCCGCACGGCGCTTTTCAACTGGCTGTATGCGCGCCATACGGGGGGGACTTTCGTGTTGCGCATAGAGGATACAGACCAGGAGCGGAACTCCGAAGAGTATCTGAACGTCATAAAGGACGGAATGCGCTGGCTCGGGCTGGATTGGGACGAGGGGCCGGACGTCGGTGGGGAATACGGACCCTATTTTCAAAGCCAAAGGAGCGATATTTACAGGGAATATCTGGAAATATTGCGCGGCAAGGGCAGGGCCTATGATAAAGATGGGGCGGTGTTTTTTAAAGTTTCGGGTCAGAAGCAGGTGTTGCACGACGCCGTGTATGGCGACGTCGAACGCCTCGAGGAGAAAGATTTTCCGATATTCCGATCTAACGGAACTCCGGTTTTCCACTTCGTGAACGTCGTTGACGACATCTGCATGCAGATTAGCCACGTTATTCGCGGGCAGGACCATCTTACTAACACAAACAAGCACATAGAACTCTTTAAGGCGTTTGGAGCTCCGATACCGCAATTCGCCCACATTCCGCTAATCCTTAAGAGCGTTGGGCAGGGCAAGATGAGCAAGCGCGATAAGGGAGCTTTGATTGAGGAATACCAAGCCCAGAAATTTCTCCCGGAGGCTGTCAGAAACTATCTTTGCCTGCTTGGGTGGAATCCGAAGAACAATCTCGAGATTATGGATATTTCGGAGATCATATCGCTATTTGACTTCCCCGGAATAATCAAGAGCAATGCGCGTTTCGACGAGCGCAAAATGGCGCATTTCAACACGGAGCACATAAGGCGCCTGGCTCCGGAGAAATTTTGCGGGCTCGCCCGCAAAGTTGCCCAAGATGCCGGGGTAAATATCGGAACAGATCCGGTTTTTGCCGACAGAGTTTTTCTCCTCTGCCAGCCCAAAACAGCAAATATGGAAGCATTCCCAAGCTTGCTCGCACCTTTCTTCAACGATAATTTTGAATACGACGCTCTCGGAAGAGAAAAGCTTTTTAAGAAGGGTGATCCAGCGTTGAGGGCGAGGGAATTGCTCGAGTTTTTTGACGCGCTTCCGGAAATCGACGCGGATAGGCTCCACGGTCAGATAGAGGCATTTGCAGAGGCGAAGTCGGCAAAAGCGAGCGAATATTTGCCCGCACTTCGCTACGCCATAAGCGGGCAATCGAGCGGGCCAGATTTAATGTCGATGGCGGCTATCCTTGGGAAGGAAAAGGTTGTCGGGCGCTTGAAGAGATTTTTGCTTGCTTAAAGCATATTAACTCCCTTCAATCCACAAAAGAGATAAGCGCGAATTATGGATGCGGTAAAGACAAAAGTCGCATTGGCCTCGGGGCTGGACAAGAAGTTGTCGTCCGGCGCCGACGCCGCGCTTGTCGAGCGCGTCCGCGCCGGCGATATGGCGGCTTTCGACGAGCTTACGCGCAAATACCGCCAGCGCCTCTATTCGGTCGTATACAATATGCTTTCAAACCGCGAGGACGCATTGGACATAGTTCAGGAATCCTTTATTAAAGCGTTTGTCAACCTGTCGTCATTCAAGGGGGAAAGCGCATTTTACACATGGATTTACCGCATAGCGGTAAATTTGTCCGTGACATTTCTCAAGCGTTCCAGAATGCGCAGGTTTTTCAGCTTCGACAACGCAGACGAAAAATTCGCTCCCGCTGACGTGATGGAAAAGCTTTCTGTGGAAAACGGCGGAAACAGGTCGGCCATGCTCGGCGAATTGAAAGAAAAATTGAACGAAGCACTTCAAACTTTGTCTATAAAACATAGAACGGTTGTTGTCCTATATGAAATCGAGGGGCTTTCCCACGATGAAATAGCCGAAATCACGGGCGCGAGCCCGGCAACTGTCCGGACGCGTCTGCATTATGCAAAGCAGAGTTTGCGCGCAATACTTAAGGATTATATAAAATAGACATGTCTGAGAAAGATAAAATCAGCCTTGAAGACCTGTTGAAGTTGAAGCGTGCCGAACGCCCTGACGAGGCGGAATGGCGCCGCTTCGATGAAAATCTAAAGCGCGCGATGCTTTGCCGGATGGTCGGTCGGAAAAGATCTTTAAGCATTCGTTCCATAGGGGGCTTTTTAACCCGCCGCGCGGCTGCGGGCGCGGCTGCTTTAGCGGCTCTTTCGGCGGCTGTATTTGCTCCGGTTTATATGCATTCTATTTCCGGATCTTCGCTCGGAGATTTCTCGGGCGATTCCATATCCGACGCTTCTCCTTTGCCGAATCTTGCCGCATCATATTTGTTAAACGAATTGCCTGCGGAAGAGGCTAATTTTGAAACTCCCGTCTTTGCCCAGATGAACGCTCCGGAGAATTCGTCGATTCGCTATGTCGAGAGTGGAATCGGCGGGGGCCAAGTGGCATTTTAAGGCAGATTGTCCATTGGGATTTTTTTGAGCTTGGGGATTTTGCTGGTTGCTGTCGGGTGCAGGAGGGGTAATCCAGGGCTTTAGTTTTTTGTTGGGGCAAATGAAAGGTTTGGCGCATTCTTTGTCCATTCGAGCGGATTGTTGGCGGTTGCTTTGGCTGCTTTGCTTTTCAGCAATCCGAAAAATTTAAAACTTTCGAATCTCTCGCTCGAAATTTTATAAAAGAATTGAAAAGGGCCGGATCATGGGTTAATGAGCGACGTGTTTTTATGAAATTGCTCGACAGGTATATTTTTGCGGAATGGCTGAAGGTTTTTGCCATCTCTATTTTTGTAACCATCGGGATTCTCGTTCTTCACGATATGTACTCCAATTTGGGCGATCTCATAAATTGGGGCGCGTCTGGCGGGCAGATTATGCTTTTTTATTTTCTCACAATCCCGACCCTTGTGCCCGTAGTCCTTCCGATAAGCCTTCTGCTTTCCCTGATTTATCTTTTGGGATCCCTGCATCGCAACAACGAAATTACCGCGATGAGATCCGCGGGAATGAATATCTTTAGAATCACGCGTTCCCTTTGGCTTGCGGGATTTATGTTGTCGCTGCTTTTGCTTTGGCTCAACGCGTATTATATTCCTGTATGCAAGGAGAATGCGCGCACGCTATACGACAATGCAAAGTTTGAAAGCCAGATAAGGAAATCCGCAGATTTGTCGAATGTCGCGCTCGTTCCGCAATTGTGCTTTAATAACCGCGCAGATTCCCGCCTATGGTTTATGAATTCCTTCAGCATGGCGACAAATATGGCGCGCGGGGTTAGGATATCGCTCATAGACGCCTCGGGGGCGGAAAAGTCGCGCGTAATGGCCCGAGAGGGAGTGTACGACGACGTTGAAAAATGCTGGTTTTTTAAGGACGGTCAGGAAATCACTTTTGACGTTAAGACTCATGCGGCGACAAGGGCGATCGGATTCGATAAGAAATATTATAAGGATTTTACGGAAGATCCGAAAATCATGGTCCTTTCCACAAAGCGCCCGAAAGATTTGTCGCTCTTGGAAACGCGCACTCTTTTGGAAGCCTTCGGCCGGAGCGCTCCGGAAAGCCTGCCGTATCTGGTGCGCGAATATTCGATTTGGGCGAGTCCTTTGGCTTGCATTATTGTCGTTGCGATTGCCATACCTTTTTCAGTGGCGGGAGTCCGGACAAATCCAATGGTTGGAGTTTCAAAAACAGTCGGGCTCTTTTTCCTTTATTTCATCATCGACAGCATATTGACGGCAATGGGAGGCAGGGGAATAATATCTCCGATGACGGCTGCCATCGTCCCAAATTTGGCGATGTTTATCTTCGCAATTTCGCTTTACCGAAAAGCCATGTAATCTGCATCTCCTTTCGCCTCGGCTCTTAAAATTTACGGCAGGCAAATGCTCTGGGGAGGAGGTGGGAGCGCTTCAGGCGGTGAAGGATAGCATATACCGGGTTTATCAGAAGAAAATTGAATTTGTTAAAATGTATGACGCCTCAAAAAGAGCAATCCCACATATGAAAGTCGACAAGGTGTAGACTGTCGCGTTGAGATATAGCTTGCGTCGAATCATCTCGACCATTTGCCATGTCAACGATGAGAAAGTCGAGAGGGCTGCGCAGAACCCTGTGTCTATGAACAGGTAGAAAAATTTATTTATGTCGTGCAGTGCCGCCAACGAAACGATAGCTCCAAGCAAAAAAGAAGAAAGCATATTTGCGGCGAAAGTTCCCCAGGGAAAGACGAGCGGGGCTGTGTCGAATTTTGCGGAGAAGACCGAACGCATATATGCTCCGATTCCCCCTCCCGCTGCGACGCACAATATTTCAAGCAAAATATTCATTTTTGCCCGTCCCCATTTTCCCCATTTTGACCTCCGAGCATTCCGAGGAGCGTTCGGGCGGATTTGCGCGCGAACGCCAGTATGGGGTGTTTTTTCTTCCATTCCTCATCGCGCGTTTGCCGGATCTTTTCGACTATCATTTCAGCTGCGAGAATGGAAAGCGCGCAGAAAGTAAAGTTTGCGGCTGTATTAAAAATAAAAATGGCGTAATCCCCCACTTGCAGTGCGAGTACTGAATATTTTGAAAAGCTCGCAAATATGCTCAGCCCGCCACAGAATCCGGCAGACACCAGATTTTCAAAGTTCGGGTGCAGGCTTTTTCTGAATTCCTTTGTTGCGGCAAGGACAAATGATCCGGCGACGTTGCAAAACAGCATTGCCAGGAGTTCGTTGGAAATCGCCGCAAATGCCGCGAAGCGCAAAAGCGCTCCGAGCGCGCCCCCCGCTGCTATGGCGGACGATCGCGCGCAATATTCCAAAAACTTTGCTTTTCGGCTTAACAAGGCGCTGTGAAATGAGCTTTATCCGGCATATTTGTCAAGATAATTGCCGCGTGTTAAATTTGCGCTTCATATTGCTTGAAATGCAAAAACTGCCTTTGTGGAAATTTCCCGTATGGCAAAGAATTTTATGCAATACTTGACTTGAAAAAATGAAGGGCATATTTTGTCCGCTTATTATATCGAAAATTATGGTGCTTTTTTTACTCGGATTGCTGCTTCTTTTTTTAGGGTATTTCACATACGGAAGGCTTGTTGAGAAGATACTCTCTCCCGATGACAGGCAGACCCCAGCCATTGCGAATTATGACGGAGTGGACTATGTCTGCCTGCCGCATTGGAAGAATATGCTGATTCAGCTGCTCAATATTGCAGGCATAGGGCCCATAATAGGCGTAATATTGGGAGTTAAGTTTGGGGCGATAGTATTTCTCATTATACCCGTCGGAAACATAATAGCCGGTGCGACTCACGATTTCATAGGTGGCATGATGTCGATGCGCTCCAACGGCGCAAATCTTCCCGTCCTAATACGCGACAATCTCGGCTCAAAATACGCCGGCTTTTTTTCAGTATTCATGATGCTGCTTTTGATGCTCGTGGTGGCGGTTTTCATAAATATTCCGGCAAAGCTGATTAGCGGGCTTTGCGGTTCCGATGCGTTTTTTTGGCCTTCGGTCGGGGTAATTTTTGCGTATTACATATGCGCCACTCTTTTTCCGATAGATAAAATAGTAGGCAAAATTTATCCATTCTTTGGGACTCTGCTTGTCGTGAGCTCAATCGCAATGTTTGGAGCGATATTTTGGTACGGGTTTAAAGACCCGTCGCTGTTGTCTGAAAGCATTGCTTTTAAAGAGAGAATGTGGACGGCCGAAAACGGCCATCCCATTGTGCCGCTCCTTTTTGTGACGATAGCCTGCGGCATAATATCCGGTTTCCACGCGACACAGTCACCGATTATCGCCAGAACCATGCGGAGCGAACGCCAGGCCCGGTCCTCTTTTTACGGAATGATGGTAGTTGAGGGTGTAATCGCCATGGTTTGGGCCGCGGCGGGATTGGCAATTTACAATGTTTTCCCGGAAAAGATGTCGGTCAATCCGGCGCTTGTTCTCAGCGATATTACCACTTACTTTCTCGGAACTTGGGTGGGGGGCATAACTGTTCTCGGAGTGGTTGTACTGGCTATAACTTCCGGCGATACAGCCATGCGCAGCATGAGGCTCAGCGGCGCAGAAATGCTCAAAATATCCCAAAAGCCTATCTCAAATCGCCTGTGGGTGTGCGCGCCTCTCATAATTTGCGTCTTATGCCTCCTGGTATGGTCAAATTCGGACGCAAAGACATTCGCCAATTTATGGAATTATTTTGCTTGGGCAAACCAGGTTTTGGCTGCTTCGACATTAATGGCGGCCGTGGTTTGGTTGCTAAAGAGAGATTTGAATGGCATGATCGCCCTTGTTCCGGGCATGTTTATGACGTTTATCGTGTTGACTTATATCCTATGGATATCTCCTAAACACGGGGGGCCTGCCGGATTCGGCTTGGATATAAATATCTCTTATGCAATATCTGCCGCGCTTACTTTGCTTTTGGCGGTTTGGGTGTGGAGGCGCGGTAAAAAGCGGATTGGGAGCGGACACAAATAATTTGTGCATTTGCGGAGCACAAATCTTTTCATCGCGCTAGGTAAAAGTTTGCCGGCATTTTTTGCGCTTTTGAGATATTGGAAATTACTTTTCAGCTATGGCGGATTTTATGTCCCTGTCGGCAAATTGAAAACCGCTGTCGCAAAGCTTTTGCGGCAGGGCGGTAATGTCGGACAGCGCCAGAGCCTCCGCCGCCTCTCCCATGATTATTTTCAGGGCGGGGGCGGGAACGCAAACGGAAAAGCCTCCGCGCGATTTGGCGCATGCTCTGGCGAATTCAGAATTTGTACACGCTTCGGGAGAGGAGAAATTTACAGCTCCGGAAAGATTTGGGTTTTCAATGCAAGTTTCCATGGCGCGGCATAAGTCGCGCAGGGAAATCCATGACATCTTCTGTTTCCCGGATCCGAGAATAGGGGCGATTTTAAACCGCAGGAATCTGTCATATACGCCGAGCATTCCGCCCGAGTGGTCAATCACAATCCCAAACCTCGCATTTACAATGCGGGTATCAGGGGTGTCAGCGCTTTGGGAGGCTTTCTCCCATTCGGAACATACTTGCGCGAGAAATCCCTCGCCTGCGGGGGATTTTTCAGAGCGCGGTTCGGAATGTTTTGTTCCGTAATATCCCACTGCCGAGGCGCAAATAAAAACTTTTGGAGGATTTTCAGCCCGCGATATGGCGTGCGCTATCATTCCCGCCGACTTTACCCGGCTTGAGAGTATCTTCTCCTTCTTGTCTTTGTTCCAACGCGAAAATATGTTTTCTCCCGCCAGAGAGATTGCAACATCGAAACCTGACAGGTCTTCGGGGGAGAGAATGCCGTTTTCGATGTCCCAAAATATTTTACCGGGTTCGCGCTTGCGCGAAAGCGGGACAACTTCCCAGCCGCGTCCGCTAAAGAATTGCGTTAGACTGCTTCCCACGAAGCCGCCTGCGCCTCCCAATAACAGTCTTCTATTGATTTTCATTTTTTATTTTTTACCCCCGAATTTCCGAATTAAAGACAAACTTTTCAGTGTCGTATCCCCTGGCTCTGGCAAGGCGGCATATCTTCTCTTTTAGATTTGCTGAAATTTCGGGGGTACGGGCGAGTATCCATAATAGGGAATCGTCGTTTCCTCCGCTTACAAGCGCCCATTGGTAGTTGTCGTCGAGCTCGAGAATCCAGTAATCTCCGTAGAATGGGTAAAAAAAGCTGACGCGCAGTTTAGCGGGAACGCGCGGGTCGGGAATATATGCTTGCCCTTCGACGGACGAGCGCTTGCCGCTTTCTGCAGATGACGAATTTACCACCTTGACGCGTCCGTCCGGAAGCGGGAAATATTCGGCGGAAGCGTCGAATTTCCCCTTTTCGAACCAATTTTCGAAACGGGCTATTTCATACCATTTTCCCATGAACCTGTTTATATCCACATCTCCTTTTACAGGTTGCTCCGGCGCTGAATGGCATGAGCATAAAACAAGCGTTAAAAAAAAAATTAAAAGAGTGCGGCTAAAGTTTTTCATGGAGTTTGGAATTGTATTTCATAAGTTTTTCAATTGCAAAATCCTTAGCTTTTGCTTCTACCATAAATACGCAGTTTTTATCAAGTACTTTTGGGGGTGGCGGGCAATAGTCCGCATGGGCGCGCGGATTATCTGTGCGCCCTGACGAAATGTGCAGGATTGGTTCCGATTTTTCGGGCCATGTGGCAGCGGCGAGTGCGGCGAGCCTTTTTAGGGGGATTCCCGAAGAATTTAAGGATTCATGGTGTATGTCGAGAACTAGCGGGATATTATGGGGCGCAAGAAATTTCAATAGCCGGGCGGCATTCCAAAATCCCTTATCCTCGTTTTCTATCGTTAGCCGCATTCGCGCATTAGGGCTTAAAAGCGAGAGCCCGTGGGCGAAATTTTTCTCCATATCCGGATTTTTTTGCGGTTGCACATTTAAATGAATGTTTATCGGTGCCCGGGCGTCCGCGGGGGCTCCCATAAAATCGAGAACGATGGAATTGAAGTTTATTTCAGCTGCGGAATTGATCCGCGTTTGCAACTCCGGAGAAGCCAGAGATACAAATTGCGAAGGGTGGAATGATAAGCCTATTCCTTTGCTCGCGGCAAAACTTCCGGATTCATTCAATATTTTGATTATTTCTTTAAAGTTATCGAGTTCCTCGGGAGTTATTTTGGCTTTGGGATGGGTGGCGAGAGGAAAAATGTCGGAGCTGATTCTGTAGCGGGCAATTTTTTTATGGGAGCAAAATTCCAAAATGGAATAAGCGGTGCGCGCGTTGTTTAGCCAAATTTTAGAAAGTTTTTCCAATGCTTCGCCGCGCGGAAGAGATGAGAATGTCTTGAATGTAATCCGCTTTTGCTTGATCCCCGTTGATGCCAGAGATAGGCAAATGCAGCAAAGCCCATATTTCATTCTTTTATATCGGCAGAGAAGGTCCCAAACATTAATCGTGCGCGCAACTGTTCGCAGGTTTTCAGGGCAGGTGTTTAAACATGGCTTTATTGTGTTTGGAGCGGGGGACTCATCGCGGTCAGACAGGTTTGCATGCGAAATTTTTTTGTGTACCGCCCGATGCAAAACACTTTCGGAAGTGTCTTGCGAATATTCGCTTGAAACGAAAGTATTAAAATCCGGCGGAACCCTTCCAAATGCTCCGTTTATGGTGGATCAGCGCTTTGCAGAATTCGCCTCTCCCCAAAATCCCAAATGCCGCGATTTATTTTTCCGCGCGGAATTTGAAATTTTCGGCGGCCATAGCGGCAATAGGAAAAATTTGTTTTTCGGCGTTAAACAATGCCGTTTAACATTCCGTAAAAATACATTGGTTTGAGAAGGTAAACTTTCATAAACCATGCGAGCCTGCTTTCAGTGGACATGTCCATGAGCGAAAGTGGGAAACTGATTTTCTCTTTCTTGTCGTAGTCGAACTCGCACATGAGGACGTGCCCGTAGTCTGTGATAATTGGGCATGCCGCATAGCCGTCATATTCGAGGGAAGGAGTTTTGCCTTCCATTATGGAGATTAGGTTTTTCGCGGCAATTGGAACCTGCTTGCGTATTGCCGCGGAAGTCTTGCTCGTCGGGAGGTTTGAAACGTCCCCAAGTGATATTATATTTGGGTATTTTTTATGTATGAATGTCTTTTTGTCGACATCGACCCAGCCTTCGTCCGGGAGCTTTTCGGTATCTGCGAGCCCGCATTCGGATACGAAGTTTGGGGATCCCATGGGGGGCAGGAAATGCAGGAAGTCGTAGCTTTCGGTTGATACGCTTTTTGAGCCGTCCGCGTTTTTAGTTTGCAGGCGGACTTTTTTTGCCGCGGTATCGATGGAGAGTACGCGCGTGTTCAAGCTTATCGGGATATTGCGCTGTTCGTAGATTTCCAGCAGGCGCGGAGTGAAAAATGGCACGTCGTAAAGTTCTTTTGAGGCGGTGCAGAATTTAAAGTCGAGTTTTTCGCGTGCTCCGTTTTTGCGGCTGAGGTGTTCTGTCAGCAGGCAAATTTTCTTGGGCGCTCCGCCGCATTTGTGCTTGGTGTATGTGTCGGTGAAGATTCCGCGCCCGCCTTGGCTGGCGAATTTTTGGACGCCCTGCCAAGTCTTAATCGCGCCTTCGTAGTCGTATAGGCAGTATGCGTCGCCAACGCCTATCTCCTTTGCCGATATGCCTTCTATTTTATCCCATTTGAGTTCCAAACCCGGAGTGAGGACCAGAAAATCATAATAGATTTTTTCGCCACCGGCAGTTGAAACCAGTCTTTTTTGCGGGTCGACTTCCACAACGGAGTCTTTTATCCATTTTACGCCGTTTGGAATGCAGTCTTTTTGCTCCATGTAGACGTCGTCTTTGCCGTAGATGCCACCTGCAATAAGGGTGAAGCCCGGCTGATAAAAATGCTTATCGCTCGGATCTATTAGAGTGATGTTTGGCGACGACAGCCAGCGCATGAGGCGGGCTGCCATGCTGACTCCGGCGGCTCCTCCGCCTATGACTACTATTTTTGCTTTTGCATCGCTCGAAAAGGCGCGCGCGGCAGGTGTTCCGACAGCTGTTGCGGCTGCGGAAGCTGCGAGTAGCTTTACGAAGTCTCTTCTGTCCATCTTTTTTATTTTTGATTTTTCCATGCCTTGTGCGGGTTAATTGTTTTTTTATTTTTTCTTGCTTGCCAACGCTACTTTTAGAGTCAACTTTGACGGTGTATAAAAAATTTTCCAGACAAAATCGCGTTTGTTTTTTGTCCCATGTCAAACGTAAAGAAAATTCTACCCTTATGTTTATTTTTTGTTCTTCCATGTTTTTCGGCTGAAAGGGCATTGTTGGACGCTCTTGTTGATAAGGGAGTTCTAACGCCGGCGGAACGCTCGGAGATCGCAAAGGAAATGAGCGCTCCGATTGTTTCGCATCCCGAAAAAGCAAAATCCGTCAAGTTGAGCGGGCGCTTTCAGATACAGTACGAATCCATGGAAACCGAAGGGATATCAGGCCCGATGAAGGGTTTATCCACGAGCGGTCAGACATTTCTCGTAAGAAGGATGTTCCTTCACGCAGCTGCGGAATTGGGCGGAGGATGGAGTTCTCTCGTGTCTTTGGATTTGGCGAGGGGCGACGAGTACCACTATCTTATAGACACTTACGTCCAGAAAAAAATCGATACGGACTTTCTGAGCGGAAATTTGGATTTGGGATATAAAAAAGTCTATTTTCTGTGCGAGGAAAATATGTCGTCATTTCGCATTTACGCTTTGGAATGGTCGATGGTGACCTCTTATTGGTCGGGCGGATACAACAATCGCCGTCTCGGGATAGGCGGCAGAAATGTCGGAGTATTTTGGTTCGGGGACGTAAAGCAAGTAAAGGGGCTTTCATATGCCTTTCAGATTACCAATGCATACCAGGACAATCCTACGGGCGCGGAGTTCGACTATCTCTCTTCGCACAACGATTTCAACTATTGGGGAAATGTGGCGTATGCATTTTCACCATTGGAAGGGTTAAACATCAATCTCGTATTGAATCTGCAATATTCTCCGGCGGCAAATCATAACATGGGAGTTGGGCCCTACGGGTCTGTCATGTCGATAAATCCGTATATAAAATTGAAATACGGCGGGCTTTCGATGTATGCGGAATATGTCGCCTCCCAAGTCGAGTACGGGGCAAGGCGTGGAAATTCATATGTGGACGCCAGCCCTTATGGCGTGAATTTTTCAGTGGAATATCTCTTCGACATAGGAGAGTGGGGGAAAATCGGCCCGGTCTTTAGGTATTCTTGGCTCGATACTGGCGGCAGGGGAGTTGCCCCTTCGGACGGCAACCGCCATGCCGAAAATTTGCCGAACGACCAGTTGTACAATAACGGGCAGAGCTTTTATGCCGGCCTGACTTGGCAGATTTCGGAGGGTGTCGTGTTTCGCGCGGGATACCAGATAAACCAATATTCGGGGACCCCAGAGAATAGAGACGCCAATCATTGCGCAAACTCCTCATCAGTAAGGGCGCAAATGCAAGTATGGTTCTAATTCAGTTTTTATTTTTTCCTTTTTGGCCGAGTAAAGATTCAGGGGATTTTGCATAGGCGAGATTTTATACTTCTAAAGAACTTCTTTCCGTGGATTCTTGGCGGCTTTTTATTTAATCGAAAACCGAATTTTTGCGGAGTAATATGCGTCGGCCTTCGTGGGATCTATCTTCTCTCTATTGGTATGTGTTTGGAATATTGCCGGCAGATTCTTTTGAAAAAAGACAAAAAAATCGGAACTTTTATCAATTTGCACTGACAAAATATTCGTTGATTGTTCTTTTTATGAATCGAAGATATGGTGATCCTAAGATGGAATGAGTATAAAAAAATCTTGCTATATTGGATAATACCAGGGAGGGGTCGCTTTATTAAACGGTTTGTATTATTACTTGTTGAGTTGTGAATGGTTTAGTTCATAGTTGTATAGGTTAGTTATCACAGGCGGGTTGCGGTTTTCTTTTGCGAGGAAACCGCAACTTCGTTTTTAATTGGTTTAATTAAAAATGTAAGCTGCGATACTTCGAGATATATCAATTTTTTGCATTTGCCTTTTAAAGTTAAAATTTCAGGCAACTGTCTGATAAAAAGCGTTAACTTGTATTTATGGCATATCTGAAATTTCTGAGCGAAAAGGGGAGAATCCGCATCCGAATAGCGCTATGGACTTCAGATGCGGGCATTGCGCGGCGCGGTGGAATTTACAAAGGCGTTTCTTTAAAGACAGGCAAAAGATTTCTTCTGCAATAACTTTTCAAATAGCTTGACTCCGCTTGGAAGAGATACATAAAAGCAGGTTTAAAATTTTTAATTTGCGCGGCATTTTTTCCGCGCAAGCAAAAACTTACAAAAATGCTCGTCGTTCAGAAATACGGTGGAACTTCAGTCGGAGATACCGACAGGATTATGAATGTCGCCAAGAGGATAAAAACTTTTGTCGACAGGGGCGACAAGGTCGTTGTTGTCGTATCCGCGCGCAGCGGCGTGACAAACGCCCTAATAGAGCGCGCCAAAACTTTGAATTCCTCTCCCGATGAGCGCGAGATGGACATGTTGTTGTCGGTAGGTGAACAGGAGACGATAGCGCTTACGGCAATGGCTCTTCATTCACTCGGAGTAAAGGCCGTGTCGCGCACCGGAGCGCAGGCGGGGATATTTACGGATTTTGCCCACACGCGCGCGCATATAACCGAGATCACCGGCGGCGATATCCGCCAATGCCTTGACGACGGCAAAGTTGTAATAGTAGCCGGATTTCAAGGAGTAGACAGAGAGGGAAATGTGACAACTCTCGGCCGCGGCGGTTCGGATCTATCGGCGATAGCATTGGCAGCGATTCTCAAGGCCGATATATGCCAGATTTATACCGATGTAAACGGCGTTTACACGGCCGATCCGCGCGTGGTGAAGAACGCGAAGAAAATACCGGAAATGTCGTACGAGGAGCTTCTGGAGATGGCGTCACTCGGGTCGAAAGTGATGCAGGCACGCAGCGTGGAGTTTGCGCAGAAGTTCAATGTGGTATTTGAAGTGAGATCAAGCTTTAACAACGAACCAGGGACAATAGTGAAATCGGAAGCGCCTTCTTTGGAAGATGTCGTGATAAGCGGCGTCGCATTGGACAGGAATCAGACAAAAGTAACGCTCAGCGACATACCGGACAGGCCGGGGGTTGCAGCGGAAATATTCCGCGAGCTCGGTGAAGCCGGAATTGTGGTCGATATGATTGTTCAAAATGTCGGCCGCGGCGGCAGGGCGAACATGACTTTTACCGTATCGAAAGACGACGCTTCAAAAGCCGAAAAGGTCCTCAAAAAAACTTGCGCCGAGCTCAAAGGCGGAACGGTATCGTTGACGGGAGACATCGCAAAGGTTTCGGTGATAGGCACTGGAATGCGCTCGCACAGCGGAGTCGCAGCCAAATTTTTCAAGGTTTTGGCGGACAACAACATCAATGTGCAGGTTATTACAACGAGCGAAATTAAGATATCGGTGGGCATATCTCTCGAGGATGCGGAGGTCGCGGCAAACGTGCTCCATTCGGCATTTAATCTGGATAAATAAGGTTTCTTTTTAGTTTCAAGATAGTGTCGGGTGCGATTTTAATCTTGCCCGGCACTTTTTGTTCGGAATACTTAATCAGCATATTATGAAATACGCCAGCACGCGCGGACAAAGTCCCGAATTGTCATTTTCCCAAGCGGTGTCCGAGGGGCTCGCCCCGGACGGAGGATTGTTTGTGCCCGAAAGCTTGCCGGATATCTCGCAAAGGCTCGCGTCTTGGGAGGGGCTCGATTATCCGAGCCTGTCGTTTGAATTCTTGAAATTGTTTGCCGATGACATACCGGAACGAGACTTGCGCAAGATAGTGTTCGATTCTTATAAGAGGTTTGACACTCCGGAGGTCGCGCCCCTGCGCAAGCTCGGCGGCGGACTTTATATTTTGGAGCTTTTCCACGGCCCGACTTTGGCATTTAAAGATTTTGCGCTTCAGCTGCTCGGAAATCTTTATGAGTATTTGTTGAAAGACAGCGGCAGGAAGATCAATGTTCTCGGAGCGACGAGCGGAGATACTGGAAGCGCAGCCATAAACGGGCTTCTTGGCAAGCGGAACGTCAACATTTTCATGCTGTATCCCTACGGGCGCATATCCGCCCTTCAAGAGAGGCAGATGACTTGCACTGGGGCCGGCAATGTGTTCCCAATCGCCGTGGACGGCACTTTCGACGATGCCCAAGCGGTTGTCAAAGAGCTTTTTGCCGATGTAAATTTCAAGTCGAAATGGAATCTTTCGGCTGTGAATTCGATAAACATCGCGCGCGTTTTGGCGCAGTGCGTCTATTACATTTACGCCTTTTTGAAAATTCCCGAATCCGAGCGGGAAGATATCGAGTTCGTCGTGCCGACTGGCAATTTTGGGAACGTACTTGCAGGCTGGCTTGCCGGAAAGTGCGGCTTGGGAGTAAAAAAGTTCCGCGTAGCCACAAACCGCAACGATATTCTTTGCCGCCTCTTTAACAGCGGGCTTTACGAAGTTTCACAAGTTCGCCCGAGTTGCGCGCCCTCCATGGATATTCAGGTAGCTTCCAATTTCGAACGGTTCATTTGGTATCTCGAAAATGGGAACGCTCAAAAAGTGCGATCAATAATGGCAGAGTTTAAGGCGAAGGGCAGATACTTTTTCGACAACTTTAATGCGTGCGGATTTTCAGCCACCTCGATGGACGATTCCGAGATCGTGGAAACAATATCCGAAGTTTGGGGCAAATATAAAGTTGTCATAGATCCGCATACGGCCTGTGCATTCAAAAATTTGGATACTTCCGGGACAAAGATACTGCTTTCAACCGCGCATCCCGCGAAATTTCCGGAACTGATAAGGAAGACTTTAAACATAGACGCGAAATCTCCAATTCTTGAATCCTTAGCGGAGCGCGAAATCGTTCGCAAGAGAATGGGCGCCGACGCTTCAGCCGTCCGCTCATATATAGAAGAAAACGGGATAAGATAAGGCACAATATAAAACAAACATGGAAAAGAAAAAGATTTTTATATACGACACCACTCTTCGCGACGGCACACAGTGCGAAGGCGTATCGTTTTCAGTGGCTGCGAAATTGAGGCTTGCCGAAAAAATGGATTCCTTCGGAGTGGATTTTATTGAAGGAGGCTGGCCGGGGTCAAATCCGCGCGACATGGCGTTTTTCGAGAAGGCGAGGGCTTTAAAGCTTCAGAACGCAAAAATATCGGCATTTGGTTCCACGCGCCGCGCAGGGATTAGCGCGGAGGAAGATTCCCAGCTTGCATTGCTTGTGGAGGCGGAGACGCCTTATGTGACGATATTCGGCAAAACCTGGCTTCTACACGTCACAGAAATTATCAGAACGAGCCCCGAAGAAAACCTAAAAATGATAGAGGAGAGCGTCGCATATCTCGTTTCCAAAGGGCGCAAGGTCATTTACGACGCCGAACATTTTTTTGACGGCTACAAAGACAATCCCGATTACGCCCTTGAAACTCTGGAGGCCGCAAAGCGGGGCGGGGCGGAATTTGTCTGCCTATGCGACACGAACGGCGGGACAATGCCCGACGAATTTGCTTCGATAGTCGGGATCGTGGTTGAGCGCATGGGTGATATTCCGGTAGGGGTTCACTGCCATAACGACTGCGGCTTGGGAGTGGCGCTGTCTTTATCCGGCGTAAAATCCGGAGCTTCGATGGTTCAGGGAACATTCAACGGGCTCGGCGAGCGCAGCGGAAACGCGAATCTAACAACCATAATACCAAATTTGGTTCTCAAGTTCGGTCTTGAAGTCGAATGCGCAAAGAATCTAAAAAAGCTGCGCGACCTTTCGCTCTTTGTGGACGAGATGGCAAACCTCAGAAGCGATACCCACCAGCCATACGTGGGTTCTTCCGCTTTCGCCCACAAAGGAGGAGTCCATGCCGACGCTGCCAATAAGGCGAAAAGGAGCTACGAACATATAGATCCGGCGCTCGTCGGAAACAAGACTCGGGTTCTCGTAAGCGATATGTCGGGCAGGGCGTCGATAATGATGAAAGCGCGCGAACTGGGAGTGGACGTCAATTCAAAAGACCCGTCTATTAAGAAATTTTTGGACGAGCTCAAGAGCCTTGAATTTCGAGGGTATGAATACGAGGCCGCCGACGCGTCGTTTTCCCTTCTCCTGTCCAAGTTTCTAAAGAAGGGGCACGACCATTTTGCCGTTCGCGGATACAGGGTGATTGTGGAGCGCGACGAAATGGCGCGCACGACAAAGTCCGAAGCCACGGTAAAACTTGAGATATCCGGTACAGTCGAACATACTGTCGCGGAGGCGCACGGGCCTGTCGCCGCACTCGATTTGGCTTTGCGCAAAGCGCTCGTCAAGCGCTTCCCGGAAGTAAAGGACATAGAGCTTGCCGACTTTAAAGTCAGGATTCTGGACAGCGAAGCCGGCGCGAACGCTGTCACTCGCGTGCAAGTGGAAACGAAAGATTCTTCGGGTGAAGTCTGGGGCACTGTCGGTGCTTCCGACAACATAATAGTGGCATCTTGGGAAGCGCTAAAGGACGCGGTAGAGTATAAGCTCGCCAAAGATATTTGACGCGCGCGCCGATATCTGTTTTTTTTAATCTGATGAAAGCGGACGGGGAAATTCACAAACTTGTCGATATAAAGGGGTCGATACGCAATCCCGTTTTGCGCTTTTTGTATTCTTTGATAGAAAAGCCATTTGAGAGTTTTCTCGGCTTGAAAGACCTCAATGCCGCTTACCTTAGGCTTCGCTCGAACGGCGATTTAGGAAACTTTTACGAAAGGGCTATAGACGCCGTCGGCATTGATTACTATGTCGACGAGGACGACCTTAAAAAAATCCCCGCCAAAGGCCCGCTGGTGATAGTTTCAAACCACCCTTTTGGGGGAATGGACGGGATAATACTCGGGGCAGTTCTGCTGAAGGTGCGTCCGGACGCTAAAGTAATTGTAAATTCGCTTTTGGCGCGCATGCCGGAGATAAAGCCCTATTGTATAGAAGTAAATCCCTTTGGCGGCAAAGAGGCTGCAGCGCAAAATGTGGCTGGATTAAAAGAGACTGTGCGGCTTCTTAAAAACGGCGGCTGTGTCGGTACGTTTCCGTCGGGCACGGTGTCGTACCTGCATAGGGACTTTTGCATATCTGATCCTGAATGGAATACAAACATAGCCGGTATCGCCAGGCGCACGGGCGCCGCGCTCATGCCGGTTTTTTTTGACGGGCGCAACTCCCATCTGTTTTACGCTCTCGGGGTTTTGCACCCGCGCTTGCGCACGCTTATGCTGGTTCGGGAGATGTTTAGGGGTGCGCGCAAATCTCCCGTGCGCCTCATAATAGGGTCGGTTATACCAAACAGGAAACTTTCGGATTTTAAGACCGATGCCGAGCTCACATCATGGATGCGTATTAATTCATACATACTCGGCGGGCGCAATAACAAAGGAGAGAGCCAGAATCCGCTTCAGATTCGGAATATCCAAAAGGGTATAGAAAAGATATTTCCGATGATGCACAAAAGAATGCAGGATATAATTTTGCCCATAGATCCCTTAAAGATGGAGAGAGAAATATTGGCTTTGCCGGAGTCCGCACTGCTGATAAAAGGCGAAAAATTTTCCGTTTATTGCGCTGAAAGCTGGCAAATAAAAAACACGGTCTTGGAAATAGGGCGCCTGCGCGAAATAACTTTCCGCGAAGTCGGAGAAGGAACCGGAAAGAGCGTCGACAATGACGAGTTCGACCAGTATTACCTGCATATGTTCATGTGGGATTGCGAAAACAAGCGCATTGCCGGTGCCTATCGCATAGGCAGGACAGACAAAATCATAAATTCACTTGGGATTCAGGGCTTATACGCGTCAACTCTCTTTAAGATACGTCCAGAGTTGATAGAGAAAATTTCGCCTGCCCTCGAGATGGGAAGATCATTTATTGCTCCTGATTACCAGAAGAAGCGTTCGACACTCGCGATTTTGTGGCGCGGTATAGGGGAATTTTTATATCGCAATCCCCATTACCGCACCCTTTATGGGCCGGTGAGCATCAGCACTGATTACAATGCAATTTCAAAGGATTTAATCGTTCAATTCTTGCGCGAGCGCAAGACATCGGAAGAATTATCCAAGTTTGTGAAGCCCAAAAAGCCTCCGAAAATACGCTTGAAGACCGC
The DNA here is from genome assembly GCA_949298545.1 of uncultured Verrucomicrobiota bacterium. Lineage (GTDB taxonomy): Bacteria > Verrucomicrobiota > Verrucomicrobiia > Opitutales > Intestinicryptomonadaceae > Merdousia. Next base: position 50,520 of record CASFWX010000048.1, read on the forward strand.
CGACAAAAAAGCGCTTCTTTCAAGCGCCCACGACATTGAGCACATATCCGCTCTCGTTTCGGAGATAGAATTCGACAACAAGGGAATTCCAACCCTGCTAAAGCATTATCTCAAGCTTGACGGCGAGCTGCTCGCTTTTAACGTAGACGACGATTTCGGCAACTGTATAGACGGCTTGATTATGGTGGATATGCTCAAGGCTGATCCAAAGCTTTTGAAATCGTACATGGGAGAGCGGCAGACGGTGGAATATCGAAAAAAACACGGGCTTGAAACTCCGTCGCTTTCACTTTCCAATTCTTGATTGGCGGGCGTCCTGCCGCTAAAAAAAATCGCGCGCGCAAAGAATTCGCAGAAATGCGAAGTTTTTTATTTGGGCAATTCTTTTTAGGTCCACTATTTGCAGGGAATGCCTTTCTTGCTCGGCTTTCTTATTTCATGCAGTTTGCCGCATTTGAAATGAATGATAAGACGGATTTGAAAAGCATGCTTAGCTGCTTGTAGGAGAACACCAGAAGCTTTGTTTTGATATTAGTAAGGATAAACCTCGGGGCGTATTTTTCCCGTCAGTGGAGCGCTTTTAAATGTGCGGTCCCGAAAGTTTTTTATCCTGTGGAATGTTATGAAATTGGAGTTGTGCTGGTTGTCGGCGACTCCTTCTTCGTCAGGATAAGCCGTCCTTGAAACGAGCAGGAGGTCGTCTCCGTCTATCGCCATGGAGGGATACTGAAATCCTGTGTGGTCGATGTCGTCGCCGTGAAGTATTACAGTGTATACCTCCCAGTCGATTAGATTTTTTGAGCGCGACAAAGCCATCGTATTGCGGGTTCTTTCCGCTTTTATCGGGTGCGGGCAATTCCCGACTTTCCCCCTATCGCGTTCGAGAGTCCAATTCGATGCCGCATAGTAGGTTTGCGTTTTATCGTCGTATATAATGTAAAACTTTTTGCATGCGCCTGGCATTCGTATAAACATGTCCCGCTCGTCGAGGGTGGCTGTTTTCCCGTCGGCTGATACCTGGTAAAAGGCGGCGATTTCGTCCGTAATTCCATGGGTTCGGAGAATGTTAAAAATTTTTCCGTCCGAGCGCCGCATTACCATATTTCCTTCGAGCCAGCCTGTATGTGCGAGATTGGCCATGCCGTCGGGAATAATTACTTTCGACGACATCGTCCAGTTGCGGGCGTCGAGCAGGTCGGAATCTTCGGGGGCAGACATAACCACCGAGTACATGTGGCACCAGCCTTTGGGCTTTGGATGTCCGGGCATTTCGGCAGAAACGTAGATTCTGCCGTTGGCGACGGCAATCGGATTGGCATTGGCTTGCATTTTGCCTTTGTAGATAACGCCAGTCTTTTCATCTTTGGGCACGCTCCAAGTCCTCCCGCCGTCGATAGACTTCTTTACGACAAATCCGTAATGGGGAACTCCCGCCCCGATAAGGTAGAGAGCACCTTTGTGGTAAAACAGCGGAACCCATTCCTGCCCGTCGGCGCGGCCGATTTGTTTCCATGTTTGCCCCTTGTCTTTAGACTCGTATATCAGAGTGCTTGAACCGTGCTTTTCCTGCCAATTCCTGCCGAAGAGGTCGTGCGATGCAATGTATGTTCCGTCGGGAAGAACGCATATTGACGGCGAACCGAGAAATATTCCGGAAGTTTTTGGAGAGTGTGCTATTACAGTTCCCGGAACTTTTGAAAAGTCGAATTCGCTGTTTTCTGGGCTGTTGGCTGCAACCCATGATACGTCCCGGTCATAATTTGAAAATTCATTTTCAGCGTACGATGCGTTTATATAAAAAGCCAATATAAAACCCGCCATGGCGAGTCCCCTTGTTTTGATATTGGGAGAAAACGGATTTTTCAGTTCCATATATAGATTTTATATATTTTTGTTTCGTTAGTTGATTTATTTATTGATAGAGAAAAGTTAGAGCGAGCTATTTATTTCCGATGGGAATTAAAAATTCCGCGCCCGGAAGTAAAGCCCAAACCCTGCCGGATCTCATTGCATTTTTCAATTTTTGCGGTATCCGAGCAGGGCTTGTTCGCGGTTTTGGCGCTTAGTGATTATATCTTTCTTTTGCGGGCGGCAAAAAGCAGGACCGAAAAGCCCAGTATTGCCGCGAATGCCGAAGGTTCAGGCACAGCTGTAAAAGTTGCGGATATAAATCCGTTTCCGAGCTTGAGATCAACATTGTATTTGTCGCCGGATACCTTTGTGAGGATTTTATCCAAATCCGACTGCGTGATATTTGATTCGTTAAAAGTTATAAATTTATATTCTTGTCCATCAAAAATGAGATTGTCGAACACGTTAAAATCTATCGAAAGGGAATCGATATTATAAAGCGATATCGAATCGGCGTTTATAGTGGAGTTTTCGGCTTGAAATACATTTACCAAAAGGTTTCCGCCAGACCAAAGCATTTCGGAGACATTGATTGGCGAGCATCCGCTTGAAGTTCCCGCTCCAAAGGATCCGCTTTCAATGGAAAGGGTTTGGCTGACAGAGCCGGCGTACCAAAGAGTACCGCTTATAACGCTGAGCGATCCCAAAGTGCTGGCGCTGTTGGTGAGTTCTTGTACGCCTGTCGATTCTCCCTCCATTAATGCGTTTATTTCAGCTACGGAATTATATCCAATGTGGACGTTTGAACTGGCGTAAGCGTCGTTGGTGAATTTGAGTGTAGTGTTGGCTATAAACCCTTTTGAGGCTATATCGACAATTTGAAATCTCCTGACGCCGCTTAGGGACTTTATTTCAAGAATTTGTTGGTAGTTGCCGGCGACGTCAGCGCAAAAAAGTATGTCGGAAGTGTCGTCGAATTCTATTCGGTTGATTTTTGCCGTTCTTATCTCTCCAAGATTGTTGGGATTGCTTACGCCTATATAGACTTGGGAGTAATTTTGGGCTTTAAGAGTCCCCCTGATATCAAGCGAGCCTATCGTAGTTTGGTTTGAACCAGAATCAAAATTTCTGCCCCCGAAAAATGCATATACACCGGCGCTTGCTGTTCCGATATTCACGTCTCCAAGTATCGTGAGATTTTCAATAGAACGGAAGCCCATTCCATAGCTGATATTAAAGTTAGGATCGCGGGTTATGCTTACATCTCCGTTTATTGTGAGGGAATAGCGCTGCAAGTTAGGTAGTGAGCTGGCAAAGGGAGAGTCTATATATGCCATTGTCCCGAATGATCCGTCGGCATAAAAAGTTACATTGTTTACGGTTGTGTCTTCTGTTATGTCTACATAGCTATAAACTTTGCTGTCTCCAGACATGGCGGAGGCTTGCAAGTATATGTTATTTTCTCCTGATACGGGACCGGCAACCGTTTCGTCGGAAGATATATTTGTGCGGAATGCGGTGTTGCTATCCCATTTCCCCTGCCATGTATATAAGTAATAATCAGCGGCATTTAGAGAGGCTGCTGATGAAGCCAAGAATATGGCAATGATAGGTAATTTTATTCGGTTTTTCATATTTTTTGCCTTTAGGTTAAATTAGTTGAGTTATGGTTTAGAGATAGAAAAACTCTGCGCATGGGATATGCTTAATCTTCCCATTTTATTAATTACTTTGGCGGGAGATTGTGGAATTATACGATCTCTAATTCCGTGGGGCGGACGCGAAATACGATACAGACAAAAAAATTTTTTTATGCTCAGCGAATTTCTTTCGAAGAGAATTCTATAAAAAACAGGGTATTGATATTTCTTAAATAGGCTTACAAAGTAAAATATTGGGGGGGGGGTATCTGTAAAAAATGAAAAATATGTGTTAAAAATACATGCGATTACGTTTTTAAGCATGAATTGTTTAGGTAGTAAGTGAGAGTAAAGATTCATAAACCGCCCGCTTTAGAAAATGCATTTAAATAAATCGTAATACTTGTCAAGTTTTTTTTGTGAATTTCGCCATGTTTTTGACAACTTAGCCAATTAAAAAGAGTTTTAAAACACCGGTTCCAGATTATGCGGGAAATTCCCAATTATAGAAGGATACGGAGTGAATCAAGCCAGAGGGACACTCTTCTTCAAAAGGCTATAATTTTATATAAAACATTCGGTATCTTAAGTAATTAAAATAAAAGTAAAATAACATGAAAATAGACAAGTATTCTCTCTTTATATGAGTCTTTGTTTCTCTCATATGTGTGCTTTCCAGAAGATAATTCTTGCGTGTATTTTTATTTTAATGCCGCAGATTTCCTTTCCCGAGCGTTTATTCGATCTTGGATTTGATGAAATTGTTTTTATAAAGCGCAATGCGTATGATCCCAACCACTATTATACGGAGTTTATAAACAGCACATGGCGCCCGGGGGGCGGGATATTTATTTTGAATCTAAAAGACGGTTCACAGCGCGAGCTTTTCCCTTCAATGCGGGGTGGAGTTTTTGGCGTTTTGATATTTCTTTCGACGCAAAGCAGATTATATTTTCATATAAAAAATCACGCGACGAAGGATACAGGATATACTCGGCGAATATTGACGGAAGCGGGCTTAGGCAAATAACATTTCCCGAAGATGACGAAGAAGAAACCATAAAAAGATACAGGCGCGGAGAATACCATAACGGGACCGACGACATGGATCCTTGTTGGTTGCCTGACGGCGGGATAGCGTTTGTGTCGACGCGCCCCAAATACGGCGTATTATGCGATCCCGACGACGTGTTAACAGTTGCGTTGATGTACAGGGTTGATTCCAATGGCAGCGGACTTGCCCGGCTTTCATATGGCGCTCTTAGCGAGAACTCTCCGTGTGTTCTGCCGGACGGCAGGATAATGTACACGAGATGGGAATATGTCGACAAGGGCGCCTCGGCGGTAAAGTGCCTTTGGGCTATGCGTCCCGACGGGACGGGATCGTCTGAAATATACGGCAACGACATTGCTTTTCCCGTAACTATGATATTTGGGCGTCCAATTCCGAATTCAGAGGGCAAATACGTCTTCATAGGCGCTCCGCACTATCCGCAAGGGGCAAACGGCACGGTTATAGTTGCCGACGTTTCCAAAGGCGCGAGAAGCGAATCTGCAATGAAATATATTACTCCCGACACTGAAATTCGCGATGAAAGCGGTTATCATTTTTTGAAGGGAGGCAAGTGGATATTTGATCCAACAGGCAAGAGCGGTAGGCTTTTTCGGGATCCTTATCCGATCAGCGAGAACGAGTTTCTCGTATCAATGAAACCTGAAGGGATGGAATGGAACCGTCCCGACGGATACGGGCTGGCATTTTTAAATTTCGACGGTTCGGTTCGGGAAATATATCGCGACGGCGAATATTCCGCCTTTCAGCCAGTTCCGCTTGTTCCTCGCGATATTCCGCCGGTTTTGTCGTCAATAAAAGACGAGGAATTGGAGAAAGAAAACATGGCGGCGCTCTTGGTGACGGACGTATATGTCGGGATTGAAAATGTAGAAAGGGGAAAGGCCAAGTACATAAGGGTGCTCGAGCAAATTCCCAGGCCCTGGAGCGCAAATCGGCAAATAATGGGCGGAGATAGGATGGAAGATGCGCACGGACAGCAGCATGCCGCCGTAAGCCGATTTACGCATTTGGGGCTAAAGGTTCAGCGCGGGGTGGCGAAAATAGAGTCCGACGGCAGCGCTTATTTTCTTGTTCCCGCAAGGCGTAACATATTTTTGCAGGTGCTCGACGAGAACTACATGGCGCTACAGACGGAACGGACCTTTGTAAACTACATGCCCGGAGAAATAAGGAGCTGCATCGGCTGCCACGAAAGCGCGTCCGATAGCGTGCCATCTACAGTAGCGGCAAGAGTTGAGGCTTTGCGGAAACCTCCGCAGGCGCTCGTCGCGCAAACATGGGAAGATTCGCCGGACAAGCTGTTGGACTATTCCTCGCAGATACAACCCATTTTCGATAGGCACTGCGTTTCGTGCCACAATCAGGCGGAAAAGAAGGGCGGGCTTGATTTGAGCGGTTCATATACGGCGCTTTTTAACGTATCCTACGAATCTCTCGTGCCCGACTATGTGCGCTGCGACAAACTTCCTCAAAACTGCAAATATGCAGTAGAAATGACCTCAATGACTAAAGTATCCCAAAAGAACTATGCAAGGTTGGACAGGCGCCTTTTAGGCGGGATTGTGTCGGAAATTTTCCGAAAAGACAACAATGTGGAATATGCTCCTGCCGGTACTTTCGGCGCCCGCACAAGCGTTCTTATCGGAGCTTTTGCTCCGGACAAGGTTTCCATAAAAGATTCGGCAAGCGCCGAACGCGCACGCTCTCTTGCCGAGAGGCATAAAGATATAAAGCTTTCAGATGCCGAGATACTGTCGCTATCCAATTGGATAGACACAAACTGCCAGTTTTATCCATCTTATTGGGGTGCGCGAAATTTGAAATATAAAGGTTCCGCACAATTCCGTCCAAAGCTCGATTTTAATGACGCAATTTCCGAAAGGCCTCCGAGGGGATTTGAATTCTCTCCCGCCAAAAATTTAACAAAAGCAAAGTGATATTCTTGCTGTTTCTTTGTAATAAAAAATCTTTAGAATATCATCTTTGCACTTGTTCACGAATGTTAATGTCTATAGTAGCGAGAAATATTGCCGCCGTTTAATGAGAAATGCGCAAAAAATGCGCGCATTCCCATTTTTTACCCCGGTATAAGTCGCTAAATTTTGCGCAATCTTAGAATTATTCCAAGAAATCCTGCAAAACGAGTGCCGGATAGCGCAAAACGATCCGAATAGTGTAAACCGAACCGGATATTTTGGAAATCTTTCCGCTATAGATTCAGCATTTGAACGCTGAATCTCTTTGTGTTTGCGGAGGGCATATAAACAAGAATGAGACAGCGGTTGTCCGGATTCGGAATGGAAATATTATTGCTGTAAACAGGCATCCACTTTTGCTTTTTTTCGTTAAATTGCGCGATTTTTAAATCGAGGGAATTTTTCATTTTTTGAGTGGGCGTGAATATTGTTTGAGATCCGCTGCGCAACATTTTCGGATGTCCCCCGATTGAAAGGGCTATATTTTGATTAGTCATATTCATTACAGCCACTTTGTCTTTTGGGAGGTCTTCGGGAGAGGTGCTCATGGGATAAAATTTTATGGAAGATCCCTTTTGAATCATCAGCAAAAACAGTTCGGTCGCGTTTAAAGGCAGGGGAATGGAACAAGCTTCTTGATAGGTGTAATCATTCTTTCCTGGAGTATTTTTACGCGTATAAAATACAGCGTTGCTCGGTCCTTTGTAGTTTATAACGTTGGATAATTCTCCTGATATAACTTTTACCGGGACCCACTTGTCTTGGTCGGTTTTGTACCAGAGTACGGCATCTCCCTCCGACTCATTTTGCTTGTACGCGATTACGCCCGTGCTTAAATCGGGAAGATTAATGCTGTTGGAAAAAGCCCATTTGTAAATTCTCAGCTTTACATTTACGGTGTCCATGGATTCACCCGATGAAGAAGCTTGGGCATTCCCCGCCGCTGCAGAGTCAGCTCCAGAAGTTGTCGTGGTATTTGTCGCCGCTTGTGAAAACACATATTGGCAGGCGCAAAGGGCGAATAGACATATTATGGAAAATATTTTTTTTGCTGTCATTTTAATTTAAAAATTAAGGCCGTCCCCGTAGGGCGGGGACGGTCGGTGTGAATTTTGAGGTTTTAGATTTCTTTTTTGTTGAGCCACCTGAAAGAGACTATTTTGAATCTTCTTCCGAGGGCTTTGTTGAGATCGCTCAGTTCGTCCATTATAACGTCGAGGTCTTCGCCCCTGTCGGTGCTTTGGGCGCCGTCCTGGCAGCCCAATTCAACTTCGCGCCCGCTTATGCGCCATGCTTCTTGGTTTGCCGTTGTCGTATCAATATATTCCGGCAATCTTTGCACGACCATTTCGCACCAGGCTTTGCCCTCAATCGTATTGGATACCGGGTTGCGGACTTCTCCGTAAGCGCGTATTCTAAAGGTATCGGAACGCGCTGTAAGGAAAGAACCCAGACGCGCGAGAATATCCTGCTGCATGAGGTAGGACGGCGCGCCTGTCGCTTGGGGCCCTACAGCCGCGCGCCAGTTTTCCCATACATCTTTGGGATTGCGGAATATCCTGTAGTATTGGTCCGTTTTCATCAAATCGGTCATATTATTGTCGTTTGCAACCGAGATTATGAAGTCGGGATCGTTGTGGAAGGGAGAGTTAATCGAGGTGGAGTCTATTGCCGCCTGCAAAACTCCCTTTTGAGCGTGTCCCATGCGGTAGGTTATTTCGTCGTCGTATTCCTTTTCAAGGTCGATTCTGTCGTCGTCATCTCCGGGAACTGGAATGAGCCCTTCATTGAGGTTGTCGGTGTAGCGCTCTTCTGCCGAGTAGTTGGCTACCACTCTGTTGACAAAGTGCGACATCGAATAGAACGGACCTCTATCTTTAATGTGTTCGACTATCGATATGGCGAGTTCTTCGATTTCGTCGTCGCTGAGGGCGCGATAGCCCTGCATCCAAGAATCCTCGTCCTCGATCGAATCGTCGCCAGTAAAGGATTTGGCTTTATAGGGCGCCGCCCAGCGGTGGAATGGAGCTTTGTCTCTATCCGAGTAGCTCGTGCCGTCGTATCCGGTTATTTCAGTTCCATAATATGTGGATAGGACAGCTTTCCACGCGTCTATATTTGTAGAGTTTATGTTAAACGCTCCCTTTATCCACATCTTTGAGGAATTTTCTGTGAACTGGTCTTCGTTATTGCCGCTGAGTTCGCTTAGCTGAAGATACTCGTCCTCGCTTATGCAATATGCAAGTCGCGGATTTTGCGGATAGGCTACTGCCGTATCGAGGGTATTTTCTCTCTCGTCCATGCGGTAGGGCAGGGTGGAGAAGAAGTATTCGTCCCAAAGCATATTATTCAGATGCCATGAATAATCGTAAAGAATGTTTCTGTCCTCATACCATGTGGTTTCGCGTTTGCCGTCTGTATCGCCCTCTTTGTAGTGGTGATTGATATGGTCGTAGAGGTAGTAGACGCGTGAGCTGCCGTCGAGCCACATAATCTGATATGAGCGCTCCGGCGAAATTCTCATATGCGCGAGGGAATTTCCTATAGCGAATCCGGCGTTGAGCGCTTCGGGAACTTCCATACCGTATGCGAGTTTCCAAGGGTGTATTACAGAGGTGGCCTGACCTTGGTCGAATCTTTCCACTGCCGGAGCGCCTCGTCCGACTCCGAAGTTTAGGTTGGCGCTTGCGAGATTGGCTGGATTTGATACTACTTCGGTTTTCCTTAGTATGTGGTGTACGGGGGCCGTAGTCGTGCCGATTTGCGGGCGCAATCCCACGCGAACGTGCTGTCCGTCCGGAGACATCACATTGTATCCGATATTGGTGAGCCCGTCGCTTTCAGTCCCGTACACTTGGCTCATTGCCTGGACTTGTTTGGAGAATCTTCCGAAGTCGTTGGCGAGGGTTTCTCTATCTTGGCTGGTGACTTCGCGCGCATTGAAATCTCTTTCATAGGCAGTCGCAAGTATGGTTCCATTTACGAACATTCTCCTATTGAAAAATGGCTGGCTGCCCTCCTCATTTTGAGCGTAGGGCATGGAGAATACGAGGCCGTAGGGTATGACGCCGTTGGTGTTATTTATGGCGTTGTGCAGGGAAGTTTCATATCCGTAGCTTCCTCTCGACGGTATAAAGCTTCCTCCCAAATCTCCCCTCATAGCGCGCGGGGCGAGGTCTACTATATCGCCCCCGCTGCTGGTGAATATGTTGGAGGTCGGGTATCCCTTATAGGTCCCCCACGAGTTCGCAGAGTGGCGGCGCGGATTTATGCCGAGCCAGTTAAGATAGTAGCGGGAGCGGAAAATTGTGCTCGAGTCGACAGATCCGCCGGCATCCTCGATTGCTTTTTTAGCCTCATCGAGAGTGCTTGTTCCTGTGAGCCGCATGTATTCCTCTCCGGCATACTGCTGGTCTACGTTGTTTCCTGGGTTGATTTCCTCGTCGGCGTCCCCATATGATATAAAAGCTCTCAACGAGACAAGGTTCATTCCCGATCCGGCAGTTCCATAAACATGGTAATTATTACGCGCGTAGCCTTCTCGCCAAGTATCCATCCGGCTATTATAGGATACAGTTGGATCCGGGAAGCTCTGAAGGTGTTCCCCGAGGAATACTCTGTATCCTCTAAAGTAGGCAAGAACAGGAAGCTGGTCGGGATATTCATTGCCTCCGTTGCGATAG
>CASFWX010000049.1 GCA_949298545.1 uncultured Verrucomicrobiota bacterium
GTTGTCTTTTGGGGGATGGAATTTCTTTGGTTCTGTGTCTGGGCTTTTTACAGATGTCTTAATAAACATTTTGCTAAATAATTTCTTTGGAATTATAGTAAATGCAGCCAGAGGGGTGGCAGTTCAACTCGCGAATGCCGTGAATAGTTTTACGATGAACTTCATGACTGCGACGCGTCCGCAAATAATAAAGTATTGGGCTTCCGATAATCGCTTGCACGCTTGCAATCTTACAATGAAATCGTCGAAGTTCTGTTATTATCTATTGCTGTTTTTCGTTATGCCGGCGATGATAGAAATGGATTTTTTGCTCCACCTTTGGCTAGGCGAGGTTCCGCAATATGCTTTTATATTCGCGGAGCTAATCATGGTAAGATTGCTAATCGATTCATTCTCAATACCGTTCATAACTTTAATTCAATCAACAGGAAATGTCGCATTATATCAATCCGTAGTAGGGTTGACTTTATGCGCGACTTTGCCTATTTCCTATTTAGTTTTAACGATGGGATTTCCTCCGGAGTCGGTATTCATAGTTTCGATAGGAATTTCAATACTTACAATGTTCGAGAGGTTATTTTTATTAAGGCGGCAAACAGGATTTCTCTTTGGCGAATTTATGACAAAGGTATTGTGTAAATCCTTATTTATAACTTTGTTCGCAGCAATTATTCCGGTATTTGTGCATTGCATGATGCAATTCGGTATATATCGCTTTGTGACAGTTGTAGCGCTCTCCTTGATCTCATTCATTGGAGCAGTATGGTTTATTGGATTAGATATCTGTGAACGAGATTACGCACAAAAGATACTATTTAAAGTATTTGCCGCTTTGCGCCGATATATAGGAAAATTTGCCATCCTGTAAATGTGTACAAATCTAGGGAGATTTCAAAAAAAAGAAGAAACGGGTCTACTAAAGATGTATTGGATATAAAAGAAGTAAATATTGTATTATCTCCAGATTGTTACGCGGAATAGGATTGCATTTTTAGTTGATAACTTTCAGGTTAATCATTTCTCATCTACTCTGCTGTTCGATTGTTTATAAACAGAGGTTTTATTTCATAACTAAATTTAGGTTAACAGCTTATTAAAATTAGATTGCTGAGCGAGAAATTTTTGAATCATACTTATTTAATCATTCAAGAATCGAAGGCCATGTTTACTTTTTAAGATATAGTTGTATTGCGCTACATTAGAAAGATTAAAAGACTAAATTCTAACAAATTAGTTTTCAGTAAATTAAATTATATTCATATGTCATAATAATCTACAGATTTATAAGTTGACGTGAATAAGTTTATTATTGATTAGATAGAATGGTGGGGAGAAATTGTACCTAAAAATCTATCTTTTTAGTTCTTATTTGAAAAGAAATCGTGTGTTGATTTTACGCAGCTCTTTATATCGAATTTTTGGTCCTTGAGCTAGAGATTTGTCAGATCGAGTTCTTCGTGACTTTTGGAGAGTATATTGTCATAGTCGCGAGTGCGAAGTTCTCTTAATATTGTCCCGCCTAACATTCCGGTGTGGCCGGCGAGGTAAACCTATCCGAAAGTTTCATTGAAGTTTTGCTTCTCTTTCCGCTAGTTTAAAATCATGATCGGTCATTATTTCAACCAATTTAGCAAAAGTTGTTTTGGGCGTCCAACCGAGTTCTTTTCTAGCTTTTGAGGGATCTCCCAGAAGAAAATCAACTTCCGTTGGCCTATAATATCTTGGGGAAACCTCTACCAATATTCTTCCGGTTTTTCTGCAAATCCCCTTTTCGCTTTCAGCCTCGCCCGACCATTCTATATCCATATCTAGTCTGGCAAATGACAGCTCTACAAATTCCCGCACTGTATGCGTTTCATTTGTGGCAAGGAGATAGTCGGAGGGCTTGTCCGCCTGTAGCATTCGCCACATCCCTTCGACATATTCAGGGGCGTATCCCCAGTCGCGTTTGGAGTCCATATTGCCCAGAATGAGCTTGTCCTGGAGGCCCAATTTTATTCTTCCTGCCGCGCGCGTAATTTTGCGAGTGACAAAAGTCTCTCCTCGCCGTTCGGATTCATGATTGAAGAGAATTCCATTTGAGGCGAAGATGTTGTAAGCTTCGCGATAATTTATAACAATCCAATAGGCGTATTGCTTTGCGACTGCGTATGGACTGCGCGGATAGAATGGTGTCTTTTCCGTCTGTGGGATTTCTTGTACCTTCCCAAAAAGTTCGGAAGTGGAAGCTTGATAGAATCTGGTTTTTTTAGATAGTCCAACATCCTTTATGGCGTCGAGAAAACGCAATGTGGCAATAGCGTCCACTTCAGAGGTGTATTCCGGGACCTCAAAACTCACCTTAACATGGCTCTGGGCTCCGAGATTGTAGATTTCGTCCGGAAGAGTTTTTTCAAGTATGCGGTTTAGGTTGCTTGAATCTGTCAAATCTCCATAGTGCAGGAAGAATCTGCTGCCGGATACGGAATTGTCGTTGTATATTTTATCAATGCGTTGCGTATTGAATACGCTGCTTCTTCGGATAATTCCGTGCACAGTATAACCTTTATCGAGGAGCAACTCCGCCAAATATGAGCCGTCTTGTCCAGTTATGCCTGTTATCAATGCAGTTTTCATAAATTTAAGTTTCAATTTTTTATTTGTCGGGTCAAGATTTTCACGCGAGCTCTTTTTCCAATATATTGCGTATTCTTTCCGAGGCGCGGCCGTCTCCGTAGGGATTTTTTAAAGATGCGCGCCTGGAATATTCGCGCGGATCGTCAAGGAGGGCTGCTGCGCTTTTTAGTATCTTTTGGGGATTTGTTCCGACGAGAACGCAGGTTCCCGCCTCAACTCCCTCGGGGCGTTCGGTAGTATCGCGCATAACCAGAACAGGCTTGCCAAGTGAGGGCGCTTCCTCTTGCACCCCGCCGCTGTCGCTCAGAATGAAGTGGCAGGCTTTCATAAGGCATACGAAATCTTCGTATCCGAGAGGTTTTATTAGGGCGATGTTGGGATTGTTTCCAAGCAGCCTTTTAACCGGCTCTTGAACATTGGGATTTAGATGGACGGGATAAATTATCCCGCAATCAGGGTATTTGCGGACTATGCCAAGCATCGCAGAGCAGATGTTTTCAAATCCGCTTCCGAAACTTTCGCGGCGGTGTCCCGTCGCGAGAATCCATTTGCCCCCCCCTGTCATAAATTTTTTTATGAAATTTTCGCCTACGCCGCTCGAACGCGCGACTTCGCTTGCTGATGCGCCGCCGTCGGAGAGCTTTTGGCTTATGTATAGCAGGGCGTCAACAACAGTGTTTCCGGTTTCAAAGCATTTTGCTGGAGAGATGCCTTCGTTTGCCAAATTCTTTAAGGAAAGCGAAGTTGGAGCGAAAGAAAAATCAGCGATAGGTGATACGAGTCGCCTGTTCATTTCCTCTGGAAAGGGGGAATGCAAATCGTATGTCCGGAGCCCGGCTTCGACGTGTCCGATTTTCACGCCGTTGTAGAATGCGGCAATGGCGCTTGCAAACACGGTTGTGGTGTCTCCCTGTACAAGTATGGCGTCGAGATTTCGCTGCCTGTAAAAATCCTGCCACGCGAGAATTATTTTTGCTGTCAGATCCGAAAGGGTTTGCCCCGAACGCATGAGATCCATGTCATAGTCGGGAGAAATGTCGAAAATCGATAGCGCCTGGTCCAGCATTTGCCTATGCTGGGCGGTTGAAACTAAAACCGGATTTAATGTATCGGAAGCTTTTAGAGCTTTGTAAACCATGGCCATCTTTATGGCTTCCGGCCTGGTGCCAACAACTATGCCTACATCTCTTTTCATCTTTCTGACATGCTTGATTTTTGCGGTTTTTTATGGCATATAAATTGGAGATAGCTATTTTTTTTAATTCTGATAACTGTATTTAGTCTGAAAAAAGTAAACAAGATTAAAATTTGCGCGGACGCATGCGAAAGATTTTCCGCCTGCGCATCCAATACGAACACATATGGGGATTCCTCGTCAAACATCAGAGCCGTCATAGGAATCGAAACTTTATTGCCTGCCTGCTTCTCGTTTAGATATACGGCAACAGTGTTGTTTGGAAGCAGCCGCGCGCGCGGATTTTTGAATTTTGCAAATATCTGCACGGTATCTGTTGATTTGGCGGCCTCGTTGTTTATGAATTCTATTTCGCCCTCCTCCTCGTAGAATGTGTTGTCGGCAAGCTTTACCTTTACGGTACATTTGCTTTTCAATCCCGAAAAGTCCGAGAAATTATTTAAGTAATCTCTCGTGCTCATTGAGAATTTTACGCGTATAGGATCGAGCTGGACGATAGTGGCGAGCACCCCTGAGGACGGAGTTATATAATTGCCTTCCGTGTAGTTCGTCAGACCTATCACACCTGATATGGGGGAATATATTTTGCAGTGGAGATAATCGTCTTCCGAGAGTATCAGGTTGGCCTGCGCTCCAAGGAGGGAGGCCTGGTAGGATTTGTATTGGCTGAGCGCGCTTTCCATTTCATCTTTTGTGGATACGCCCTTTTTAAACAGTTCATTGGTGCGCTCATAATCGTTTTTCGCATATATTAGCTTGGCTTCATACTCGGCTATCTGAGCTTTGTCGCTTTTGAGCGTGGCGGCGTATCTCGTATCGTCGAAACTATAGAGAAGCTGTCCTTTTTTTACATGGTCTCCGTCAGAAAATCCGACTTCTATTAGGTCCGCAGAAATCCTTGATGTGATGTTTACGCTCGAAATTGGAATTACGCGCCCGGTATATCTGTATTGTTAAATTTCCTTGTCGAGCGACGCGGTTGCCGCGGGAACGGTGATTTTAGGCTCGGAACCGGAAGATTCCAAGTGCGCATTTCCCGCGAGGCAGACCCAGCCTGGCAGGGTTCCAATTAAGACAAAAAAGGCGTTTTTTAAAGACTTCATATTAATTCGTCGTTGAGTTTCCGGTGCAAAAGTTCCAGTGCGTCGCGCAAATTTTCCCGCTTTTTGCCGGGGATTTTTTCAATGGCGGGAAAAAAATGGCGCTTTTCTATTTCTTTTATCTTGTTATACAATTTTTCCAGTTTGTTTGTTCGGCTTAAAATTATGTTTCGCCCGTCCTTCCCAGAACGTGTCTTGCGCAAATACCCCTGCTTGACAAGGCGAGTCACTGATTGCGAAGCGAGACTTTTCGAGAGGCCGAATTCGCGCGTCAAATCGCCAAACATCGCCGAGCCGCTGCGCGTTCTGGCGACGTAATGGAGTATTTCTATCTGATTAATTGTCAGGCCGCTTAAGCGGCGCTTGTCCTTATGGGCGGCGTAGCGTTTCATCATTTCGGAACACGCGTGCAGCACATCGCAGATTTTGCGGCACTCGGCAGTTTTAGGTGGGTTTTCCATGCTCGGCTTTGTTTGTTGATGTAAAATTATCCGGAATCCAATGCGTAAAAAAGTTTAGAAAAATAAACCATTAAACTTTTCAACGCCGGTTTTGCCCGGAAGTTGCAAATTTTTAAACGAAAGTTTCGCGCGGATTAGACGGAATATTTAACGCGATGCGGCCGGCATTGATATAATCCGATAGTTGATTAATCTAAACTTTTGGGGTCCGCCCGTTTGGCACCTTTGCTTATGGAGTCCCTGTTTCTCTTTTCTTCTTCCAAAAGTTTTTGGAACTTGGATTTGCGCGCCTGGGCAACCTCGCTTGGCCTAAAACCGCGCATGTCCGCTCTTGGGTTGGAATTTAGCCTTTCGGCTCCCGTCCGTATGATTTTTAAAGCGGCGGAATAATCCGGAGAGCCTTTATCCATGCCCGCAAGAATTTCAGACAATTCGGGCCTGTCGAAAGAGACGAGTTCGTTGCGGTATTTTCTGGAATCGATTTTCAAGCCGTTGGATTTTGAGCATATGTGCTCTTTGCCTGCGAGCTTGAAAAGCTCTTTGATTTCCGCTTCTGACAACGGGGAACGCCCTCCGGGATTGTTCGGAAATGCGCAATCGTCGGTGTGGTAGTAGGGGGCGTTGAGGTCTATCCAAGCGCAAAGCGCGTCGTATTCCTCGGGAGACAGTTCGACGTTTTGGTGCCCGGCGTCTATCATCTTTACAATTTTGCTTTGCTTTGCGCCCCACGCGTTCGCTTCGACAACTTTGTCGGGGCCGGCTCCAATGGCGTTTACCGCCTTTTTGGAATGCAGCTCAGTATAAGATTTGTTGAATACAATTCCCCGGTCTCCCGCCAAAATTATTTTAGCAGACCCTTTGCCCCCGTAATCGTGGCACGGCATGCAGTTTCTATCGAATATGGGCTGGACAAATTGCGCATAGGAAAAGAGCCGGTCGCAGTAGGAGGATTTTGCGTATTTTGAAGGACCGCGCCTCAAAGCCTTGGAGGCTTTTAAGGCAGCAGGCGGAGATGACATTCTCGATTCGTGGCAACCCACGCAGGAAATTATTTCATCGGGCAAGGCGACCATTCCGCTGCGCATGCTTTGGAGCATTTTTTTGTCCTTATCGAGAGCCTGCAAATAGAAGAATTTATCCGACGGTATTTCAAAATAGGCGGATCCGTCGTCCTCGACGGGAACAATGCCGTATATTATTTTATTGTCGTAGTCGTCGTAATTCATCGCCGGGGCCTGGGTGCCTTCGGCATCCCAATCTCCCATGCTCCAGTTGGTTTTTGGCGGATTCTCAATTATTCTCAAGTATTTGATGTCACCGCGATTGATTCCCTTTAAGTGGGTTCCTTCGTAAACGTTGTTCACATATACCTTGCCGACGACTGATTGGTAGCCGCGCTGTTCGGGAATGGCAGGGGGAATCGGGCGCGCCTCTATCAGCTTTGCGCTGCAAACGCCGAGATCGGGATCGTCGGCGCTTATTAAAAGAGATTCGTCGCCGCTCTCTAAATTGAGAAGCCGAAGTTCGAGTTTTTCCGATTTGGGGCGCGCCATCTTCGAGACTAAAACATAATTGTCTCCGACAGGGCTGGGATATGCGTACTTAAGCTCCACCGCCCGCATGGCGTCGGCATATATGTCGCCTTTCTTGTCTATCAAGGCTCTTGCGCTTTGGGGAAAGATTTTAATTACGCTTCGCTCGCCTTCAACGTCTATGTTCCGATCTATTAGGGCGAGCGCTCCCCAGGGCCTGTCGTGGCATGATGAGAGGATTGCCAAAACTCTCCCGGTCGAATGTTCGACACCTTGAAGGGCGGGATTCTTTGTCTCTTGCCCCCAGTAAAGCGCATGCCTGGTCCCATCGGGGTTGCACGTCCACAAGCCTTGCGCCCCGGAAAAATTCCTGTCGACATATTCCCAGCGGGTATACAATATTCGTCCGTCGGACAAAACCGAAGGCGTATTTTCAAACTCTATGGAATTTCCAATTTGGATTATGTTAGAGCCGTCGGAATCCATTTTAAACAAGTTGGCCATTATGTGGCGGTTGCATCCGCAATACTTCGGGGAACGCGTCGATGCGAAAACTATTTCCGAAGACGGAAGGTACACCGGGTCGATGTCGCTGACTTCAGCCATATGCGTCAGCTGGCGCGTTTTGCCGGAACCCAGATCAATTTCATATATCTTAAAAGAGTCCTCAAAATTTTTGCGCATCGAAAATAATGCGCGCTTGCCATCGTAAGAAACAGACGGGTCTCTTATGATTCCGTCGGGGGCGGAAAGAAGGAAATCGGTATTTTTGTGTTCGCCTGAATCATCGTAATCGACTCTTACGAGGTGCGAGTTCTTTTTTATGCGCTTCCAGTTGTATTCGTTGTATTCGCCTTTTTGGAACATGGTGGCGGTGTTGTGGTGGTCAGGCGGGTATTGGTCGTGCAAAACAAACAGAATAGATTTTCCCGCCAAGGCTTTTTGGGGATATATGTTCAGTTTCGGATATCTAATCTCGCTTTTGCATGTTAAAGAAATAAGCGAAGCCAATAGCGGAAGTAGAAAACAAATTGTGGATCGAAAAAAAATCATACTAAATTAAAATATGAAAGAAA
>CASFWX010000050.1 GCA_949298545.1 uncultured Verrucomicrobiota bacterium
AGATTTGTTGTAATGTAGGCAGCTCTATGATGTTCCCGAAGGGGGAAGTAGAAATGGGTGCCCACTTTTGTTTCTTCATGTCAGAGCAAATATTATTCCAATGCAGATATGTTAAGTGAGTCGAGAGATAGATTTTATTATCGCTAAACAGACAGGGGGCTGAAAGGAATCTTTTAAACGCTAACATACGGCAGGGACGTTCGACAGACCCGTTTCTCCTTGCGAATGGATTTTTTGAAATGTCCCACGAGCGCGTAGTTTTCCGAGAGAGGAAAGGGATACGAAAACTCCATAAGAGACTCCCCCGAGGCGAGCGAAAATGCCGACGTGTCCGATGGGTTGCGGGGATTGCGCAAAAAGGCTATTCTGCCAAGGTGGTAGCGGCTTCCGTGCCAATCCGAAAAAGTCAAAACGTAGGAGCTTTTCGCACCCGGAATCTCCTTGGCGTCTATGTATAGATGGTTGGGAATGTCGTTGCCGAAGTATATCATGTCGTTCGCGCCGTTGGCGTCCTTCTTCCAGAGCGCATGATAGTTCATCTGGTTCTTGTGGACGTATTCCCACTTCATATATATTATCTTGCCGTCCGACGTTGGCCACGGGGAATTATCCTGGTCGACGTTCGCGGAAATCGCGCGGACTGTGTTTTCGCCCGCGTAGTACCTGTGCAGCACGGCGACGTCTACGCCCCAACAGGGAACCATTCGGCGGCAGCGGCTCGACACGAAAACTATGTCGCCGTCGGGAAGGTAGGCGGGCTCGATGTCGTCGTATCCCTCCTCCCAAAACGGCATCTGGCGGATTTCCCCGTCCCCCAGGTCTATTTCGAATATTTTGTAGTGCTCGCCGCCCTTGCGGTGCGAGTACATTATTTTCTTTGCGTCGTAGCTTACGACGGGATCGCGCACGCCACCCTCGGGGTCGTCGACGAGAACTTTCAGCTCGCCCGTTTTTACGTCGAGCAATGCGAGCTTGCCCCCGCCCACGGAGTAGGCGCAGGCGTTTAGAAGTGCGTCGATTTTTTTGTCGGAGCTGTCGGCGCCCGCGAATCTTCCGAAATTACCGTACCAGTGTGAGTCGCCGGATTTTCCGCGCGCGGTGAAGGCGATTTTATCGCAGCCAAGAGCCGCCATAGCCTTTTCGCCTTCGCGCTCCAGCGGATTTTCGACTTCTGGAAGGGCGGGAGTGTCGGACAAAATTATATAGTCGAGAGCGAACCACTGCGGAAGGCCTCCGGTCTCCGGGTCGGGTTACGCGCGGAACGATATTTCGTTTTCCCCCTCCCTGAGTGCAGACGCCGGAATTTTTACAGATATGCCCGCCGGAATGCCCCACGTCTTGGAGTTGAACAAAATATTTTCAAAGCACGGATATTTGTTTTGCGGAGTCCGCCTGTACGGAATAGAGACGGCGCCGCCGACCTCTTTGCCATTGGCTGACACTTTAATTTTTATGTCGGCGGCGATGGGAGCCTTATCGACGAACCCCATTTTGAAGTATAGATCCTTCTCAGGTGCGGAATCGAGATTGAAAAGTATTGTTGACGGCAAAAATTCCTTCTTTTTGCGGTATGCGCCGTATCTGTTTTCATGCGGGTAGTAGAAGTTCATTTCGGACTCTCGCTTAAAGGAGGCGTCGGCCCATTCGCAGTTTTTTACGGGAATTACAAAGGAAAAATCTTCGGCGCGGCCGCTTTGGGCATCAAAGCGCAAGGGGCGGCAAAAAACTCCTTCGATTTTACATAAGGATCGGTTTTAGTCTCGTCGAAATAGTATCTGGCGGCGTTAAAGTCTATTCCGACGTCGTTAAATTCAGCGGCGGAGGCGTCCGGCTTGCCTATTTCGATAATATTTTCAGCGAAAATATGCGCGCCGCATACGCAAACTGAGGCACATATTGCCGCAAAAAATTTTAATTTTCCAACCGCCGTCAACATATATCATTCCCCCCTCTAAAAACCACCAACATTCTCCCGTTTTGCCGCATAAATTATTCAAGCTCAGATAATAAAATATAGATAAAATCAGATGGAGGTTTGAAGTCAAGCATATTTTAGATTCATATCCATTACTGCGCCTTCTCCATTCTTATTTCCAGCAAATTCCCAATCCATATTTAAAATTATTATTTATCTTAAATACTCCAATAAATTCTCCTGCAAATAAAATACCCCGCATCTGGATTTGGCGATTAATATAATTGGATATGGGTTATCTAATTACAAGTACCTGTAATACCATACAACACAAACTTCAAACTTTTTCTATAGTATATTGTTACAACTGTTAAAAATGAGTTATGCATAAAATCATATACAAAATTTTTATAAATTTATTATATTATATTTCATAATATGCATGATTATATTCAACGAAATAAGCAAGGGATCAAGCATATCCCCCTATGCAATCCTTCCATCTGATTTTTCGCCTAAACCCCTCCCGGCACAATCTACGAAAAGTAATATCTATTCTCTGCTATTGCAGCACTACATGAATATTTTTGCACTTTCACTTCATCCCTCGCTAAAATATAGAACTTAATCTAAGTTCCTATTTTCACGAAGATATTTGCTTTAGTTGATTTTGAAGGAAGGTTATAGCGCTGTAAAGCGCTATAATTGACATCATTCGTAAAGCAGTTTCACTTTCCCGACAAGCCCGCTAGGATAGAGTGGGTCATCTATACAATATCCGCTAAATATCGTGTGATCTCCGCGTTTCTCATTACGTGTTCGAACGTTGCCTTTCGTTATTCTCTTATTCTTGGGAAGATGACAATCGCCTATAAGCCGATTCCTCCAAGTGTTTATTACCTTTATTTCAAGGCGGTTGTCTCCCACTTTCAAATATTTTGCGACATCGCATTTGAAAGGATACGTCCACAACACGGCCGCTTTTTCCCCATTTACATACACTTCAGCAAGATTGTAAACCTCCCCTAATACAATTTCGGCGCGGGAGGGCAGAGCGTCCAATTTAAAAGAATTTCTATAGACGGCTTCTCC
>CASFWX010000051.1 GCA_949298545.1 uncultured Verrucomicrobiota bacterium
CCCAAAAAGTTCATCCACCCCGCCTTCCCTTTGATAACTTTAATTGTCATTATAGCCTATGCAATAGCTCGAAACACCGAAACTTTTTCTTTCCTTGCGCCCCACTAAATGCGGGCATGCACAAAATATAATTCTTGCAAATCGCAGGTTGTTTTTGAGTATCCGCAAAAATTAAATTCACAAGCGCCCTTAAACTCCACCTGCACAGCCCACTCTCTTTTTGGCGTTTTTCATGACGCAAAAAAAACACATCAAAAGCATTATGCTCCCGATGTGTGCCAGTAAAAAATTTTATCCTATAAGCTATTCAGCGTACACAATATCCGGATCGAGCGATATTGTAATGCGATATTGAACTCCCGGCCGCATAGGCAATGGACGGTCGCGCATGTAAACCTGGAGATAGTGTATTTTTCCCCAATATGTGCGGTATTGCGGATCGGCGCTGACAACTTCTGTATCGAGCCAATTTGCTTGAAAATCATCGCGTTCAATGCCGACTCCAAGTCCTTTCTGCCCTATTGTAAAAGACATTGGAACGCGGTATTCGCTATGTGGAGCGGCTATCGCAACGACGAGCCTCATCTTGTCGAGAACAACGGGAGCATGCACTGAGTATACGAAATCCCCAGTAAGTTTATTGCCGGAAAAATTCCACGAGACTTTACACGAACCCAAGCCTTTTAAAATTTCGCCGTCCACAGTGATGAGATCCGGCTGCTCGTAACGGAAAAAGAATGAATTGCGCAAGCCGAGCCCCGTCGTGCAGCGCTTACCGTAATATGATGGTGTAGTCACCTTGCCGCCGAAAGTGAGTTCCGGGATAAGTATCGGCAAATAGCGATCCGCCGGCCAATCAAAAATGCCGGGCATATGAGGGAACGCGAGCGACGAAGCCGTATTCTTCTCCCCGGGAGCGGTAATTGGAAGGTGAACATGCAAACCCGTATCCGCGTTTGAATATAGGAAAAGCCCCTGCTCCTTGCGCGAGGAGTTGTCAAATAGCACATATTTACCAAAGCTTCTGGCGACAGAAGGCTTGGCATCGCCCATGTTTCTTCCGACAGTTTTGGCGAGGCGGGACCATTGGCATAAATAGCGCGCTGCGTCAAAATTTGCCATGCGCGTCGTACATGCCGCCGCGCCGCTTCTTTCAGAATCGCGAATCACCAGATATCCGTGCTCCTGATCCAAATAAGTCATAAAGAAGAATTGGAAAAGGCGGCATAAAATATCCATATATTCCGGCATTTTATCCTCTGATATCCACATGTCGCGCATGGCCTGAAGAAGCATGGATATGCAATGCATTTGCCCATATGCGCCGATATTCCTGCCGAAATCCCAGCCGAGCCCGTCGGATCTGACTAGATCGGGAAGCATGCGGAGATATTTTTCAGCAAAAGTGCGCAAACTGGGAATTTTCCTGTCGCGCAAATGCATATTTGCATGCAGTTGCAGCGACTGGCGTATAAACACAAAAGAAATAATGCCGTAAATGTCAAAGACCCCGTCAAACCCCTGGGAGGGCTTGTCGTCAAAATAATTTGCCGACGAAGTCTGCTGAATCCGCTCGAGGAAGCGGTCTATGAGCTTTCCCGTCTCGTCTTTCTTGCTGAGCCCCATGCTGAAGCGCGCGACAGACTTTGCTATGTTAAAAATTTGGAAATGGTTGTCGTAATCGGTTCTCGAGAGAAGGCGCTTGTCGAGATTTTTTCTGGTATCGTCCAGCAGCCTCTCCCATACGGGATTTCTGTCTTTTGAAGGGCCGAATGAAAGGAGTCCCAACGATGAATATGCCAAGCCGTCCTCGGTATATTCCTTATCGTTTGTCTGGGCGGTAATGCACCTGGCGCAGAGGTCGACAATATCGAAGCCTTCAATTTCCGCGAGCCCCGTAGCCCGATAAAATTCTCCCAAAGCGAGAGCCGCGTGCCCCGGTTCAAAGTCGAGAGAAACTTCATTTTCGACTGGTGTTATTGAACCGTCCGAATTGATAGAAGCGAGATTCTTTCCCAAAATCGAACGGGCCATGTCCATGCATTGCTCTGAAAAATTCAGCATTAAAAAAATTTCTTTAATTGTTAATGGGAAAAATTACAGGCTGAAACTTCACCGCTTAAAGTCAACAAAAAAGCTTGTAAACAAAAAAGAAAATCCATTGTCTAAAAGTGAAAACAATATAATTTAATCCCGAAAGAACTGCGGGGGTGTTCCGGAATTCGACTTTGGGTTGTAGATTATGTTGGCATGCCGAAGACGACACTTGGCTTCGTAAAAATGTGTCACAAAAATATAAATGGCGAAGAATACGCTATTGCCGCTTAATTAAAACGGCACGTCGGTCCGCAGACACCCGATATGCGGAGTCCGGCGTCGATATCGGGGAAAGGGGTTGCGCATGTGCGCGCGGGTGCGCAGCCGCCAATTGCGCGCGTTGCCGGCCCGGCGGGTGTCCGACCCTAACCCGGCCGTAAGACAAATTCGAGACTAAGCATGTAGAAGGCATATTCGAAAGCTCTCAGCACAGGGGTTCGACTCCCCTCACCTCCACCATTTGGCAAAGAGGCGAACCGCGTTAAATATGGCGGTTCGCTTTTTTGCATCTTGGCGGCGATAAATTAGTAGCAGGTTGCAGCTGTTTAACGCCAGCTCGCGTTTTACCTTAACACCCTTCTCAAAATCACCCGATTTCCACTTAAAAACATCATCTTTTGCAAGCCTACCTTATGCGTATGTTATAAGAAAACAAAGTCTAAGCCTCATTTGTTTTACTTCTCAACTATTAAATGTGTCCCCTAAATTGATAAATTAAAAAAGTTGATGCTTAAAATCTAAGTTAATACGACAAAAAAATCCTCAAATCTCGGGCCCTGGCGAATTCTAAAATCTCCTTCTATTAGCCTTAACATATACAATATTCCACAAAAAGAATATTTTTCTGTTTTCGACACTACTTGATACCCTCGCACTTGAACCTGTATTATACGGATATTTTTACCCTTTACATAATGCCGGTTCTATTCTCATGCACTATTTAATATCCGTGTATTGAATTTGACCCGGAAAGATTATTAGAGCGTCTTGCCCAAAGAATTCCAATCCGGTTAAATTAGCAACTTACGCTTCTTTTGTTGCCGACACAATTGCGCCAAGAACTATTATTTTTAAATAAAGCTCGCTATAGATTCTATAAACAAGACTTTTAGAAAAGCATGCCAAACATTTCTCAGCAATTTACGTAATTCTAAAATACGCGCTTTAGGCATAAAATAGTCCGAAAGACAATTCAAAAAACTATAAGCTCATCTATAATAGACAATATCATACAATACTGCTATTAGCTATTTCTCCTTTCTATGAATGTTTGCCAGCTTCGCGCATGAAAAAGCTATATTTGTGCTTTTTGAGTTGCCTAGCTTTACAAGACATTCTGCAGGATCATCAAACCAATTAGTTTATGAAAAATAAGTGGTCTCATTAATATGCCAAAAACAATATTCTATTTAAAATAGCTCGTATTTTAAATAGGTTTTTAATCTAGCGATAAATATGACCTTACCGCTAGTTGGATGATTCACCTACTATTTTTTTTGCCAAGTTAGAAATCTCGTCATTTGCGATGGAAGAAAATGGATAAATTTCTTTCGCCTTTATATATAGCAATAGAGCCGGCCATAATCTGCCGGCTTGCGCCTCCCTTTCCGCGCCAGCAATTACTGATGCGAATTGGGAAGCATTGACTGTCAAATCGGAACGCATCTTATTAAGATTCGCATCTTCTGGGAATTGGCGATAGACCTTTTCCACAATCTCCCATGCGGCAAAATCATTGTGCTGGCGAACGAGTTCTTTTGCTTGAGACATAGCAGTTTCTATAATCTCCATTTGCTTCATTATCTCCAAAAACTTACCGTTTCGCGCATTATCCGTTGCAAGAGCCGCAGCAAATCGGAATCTATCGTTAAATATGCCTCGAAAATCCTTTTGTTCCATAAGATGGTCAAAATCTGTGACGGCGATGTCTTTTATGTCCAAGCGGCTCACCATTGTCTTTAAGAATTTTTGAATTTCGGGGTTTGTAGGCCAGAACTCCACCGCCTCTTTAAGCGCTGTTTCTACACCGGCTTGATTTCTGCTCTGTGCAGAAACAAGCGCCTTTTGAAGGGCCAAGTTGCTTAACTGCCTCGAAGTCTCAATAAATGCCTCGATTTGACCGGCATCAAAATCTTTAACATACGTAAGGATTTCTTTTAAAATTTCCTCAGCGCGTTCAACATGCTTTACTTTGACTGCATTTATAAGCTCATCCGTATCGCGCAAATAGCGCATTATTTCGCGTTTCGCATCCATTGGAAAAGTCTTTATTGGAGCGAGATTCTAATATGCGCGGAAAATCTGTGGCTCTATTGAAAATCGAAGCCCCTTAAAATACATGTATAACACACAAAGCGGCGCAAGTCCGTTTTGAAACCTATTTACGCTGACAAGTTTCCGTATTCTCCGCTAGGTTGCGCACGAATACGGAAAAATCGGCCCATCTTCTGGCATGTATGCTTTAAGCCAATGCCAAGTCGTTTCATTTCGCTTGTGATCTCCTGCGGGCGAACGCCAAAAATGTCATTAGCGCAAAAGCC
>CASFWX010000052.1 GCA_949298545.1 uncultured Verrucomicrobiota bacterium
AAGCGTATTCTGGCGCTGTTCTATTGCGTCCATCAGAAACTTGCCCTCTCGGATTTTCTCGCGGATATAGGTCTCTTCAGATTCCCGAAGCTTGCCGTCCGCCAAAAGCCTGCGGTAATCGGGGTTTATTCGAAGGCGCGGTATATATTCGTTTGTAAGTTCGGCGGTCCACTCGCCGGAATCATCGAGTTTAAAGGCGATATCGGGTTTTATGAATCGCGGATCCTCGCGGGAGAAATCCTTTGCTGGCGATGTGTTCAGCTTGGCTATTTGCGCTATGGCAGATTCCACTTCGGCGGGCGTGGTATTTTCCAAATCGGCTATCTCGGAGACCTTGCGCCGCATGAGAAGCTCGTAATCCCGGTCGAGAATCCTGTAGGGGAGGGAATCTCCCATGCCCTTGCGTTCCAGCTGCAACATCAGCGAGTCGCGCATGTCGGAAGCGCCTATGCCGGGGGGGTCGCTGTCGCGCAGGAGTTTTATCGCCGCGCGGGCGCTTTCAGGTGAGAACCCCGAATCTTCAAGCTTGCTTTGCGCGTCGGACGGTAGAAAGCCGCGCTCGTCCATGAAGGATATCAGAAATTCAAAAGCCTCTGCCGTGTCGGCGTTCTCCGCGTCGAGCTTTGATTCATTCAGCAGGTGTTCGCGCAGCGATATTTTATCAGGCAGGGAGTTCAGCATAAAATCCCGCTTCCGGTTTTCTTCCTCTCGGTCGGATGCGTTTTCTTCGCTTTCGGAAGAGTCGTTTTCGACGTCGGGATTTTCGCCGATTTGTTCGGGAATGTTTTCATATTCGCCGGACATATCTTCTATAAGGGGATTCGTCCTAAGCTCTTCCGAGAGAAATTCGTGGAGTTCAAGAGAGGGTTTTTGGAGGATTTCAAGGCTCTTCTTTAGCTGAGGCGTCAGCGCTATACTCTGGTCGAGCTTTTGTGTCTGTCTTATTTCAAATCCCATTATTTCGAAAAAAATCAAAGTCTGATTGCGTTTTTTTTCAAGTAAATTGCTAATATGGCAAGTATGCGATTGCGGGCGAATTTTTATTGAAGGAAAATGTCGATAGTGTGAGATTTTACTCCAATGGAAAATTGCGGAATTCGAAAAATATTGTGCGCATGCTTGGCAAAATTTTTTCCGGGTATAAATCGCCTTTGTCTGCGGGTTTAATTTTTAACTTCAAGAAAGTTTCAATATGCTTAAAGGGAAGAAAATTTTGGAAATGCGCATTCCGGAAATAATGGCTCCGGCGGGAGATTTCCCGTCTCTTTCTGCGGCATTGCGCGCGCGGGCGGATTCCGTATATTTCGGCATTCGCGGAGCGAACATGAGGGCGGGCGCGAAAAATTTTCGCATTTGCGATATGAAAAGAATCGTGGAAACTGCGGGAGAGACAGGCGCAAAAGCATATCTGACTTTAAATACGGCGTATTTTGACTCAGACTTTCCGCGCTTGCGCCAGATATGCCGATCAGCCGCACGAGCTGGGGTTTCGGCCGTTATCGCCTGGGATTTGGGCGCGGTGGAAACGGCCAAAGATTGCGGGCTGGAGGTATTTCTTTCGACCCAGGCGAGTTGCTCCAACGCCAGATCCATAGCTTCGTATTTTAAAAATTACGCGATACGCAGGTTCGTCCTCGCGCGCGAATGCACGCTCGGCGACATCAAAAAGATAAGAAGGGAATTGAGGGCGATTCTCGGAGATAAAGCCGCTTCGCAAATAGAGTTCGAAGTGTTTGCGCACGGGGCGATGTGCGTTTCGGAGAGCGGCAGGTGCTTTATGTCCCAATTCCTTTGCGGGAAGAGCGCAAATAGGGGAGAATGCACACAGCCTTGCAGGCGCGAGTACTTTTTATCCAGCTCGTACGGAGCGCCGCCGGACCTAAAAATCTCTCCGCGCTGCGTAATGAGCCCTAAAGACTTGTGTGTTTTGCCGTTTTTGGAAAAGATTTTCTCAGTTGGTGTGGACGCTCTCAAAATAGAGGGCCGCAACCGCAACCCGGAATATGTCTGGACGACTGTTTCAAGCTATGTCCGCGCGCGCGACTTCTATTTTGAGAATTTTAACGCGGAGGGTTTTGAAGGGGATTTTGAAGAGCTTAAAAAAGATTTGCTCGCCTCTCTCGGGAAAGTTTTCAACCGCGGATTTTCCGGCGGGTTTTACATGGGGCGCCCAATGGGGGATTGGACTTCAAAAGGCAATTGCGCCTCCGAAAAGAAAGCGATAGTAGGCCGGGTATTGAAATATTATCCAAAAGCGGGAGCCGCCGATATTTCCGTTGAGGCATGCGGATTTTCTCGGGGGGACCTTTTGCAAGTTGAAGGGGATAAAACCGGATTTGTGCGCTTTAAGGTGGAGAGTTTGCGCGGAGCCGCCGGAAATGACGTAGAAAACGCCCGAAAGGGAGAGACGGTGGGAATATTGGTTCCGGAGCGTTTGCGCGCGGGCGATAGAATCTATAGATTTAGCCATTCTTCTTGAGGGATTTTTTCAGTTTGAAGCGGCAGCTTGCATAATTTTTTAATTCTTTGACATTCGGAACGCTTTCGGATTTGTTGTGTCCTAATTTGTTGACGCAAATTCACTATCTTGTAGAAAAGATGTATGAAAAAGTTAAACAGGAGAGAATTTATTTCAAATAGCGCTTATGCGGCAATGTTTGCCGCTTTTTCCCCGGTTCTTTTAGCCGCATGCAAGAAGAATGAAACCCAGGCGAAATATAAACTTGGCGTTTTCGACTGTACCTTTCCCGGAATGACGGGCAATCCTGAAGTTTTTGGGCTGTCAAAGGAACTCGGACTCGACGGCGTCCAGCTCTCGACAAACGCCAAGCCCGACTCTCAAGTATTCTTCTCAGACGATCAAATTTCGTCTTTCAAAACAAAGATGGCCGAAACCGGGCTTGAAGTGGCGTCAACTTCTCCTACTTCAATTAACATGTTTCCATTTTGGAAAGATCCCAATGCAGTGGAATTTACTAAAAAATCCATAGATGCCGCCGCGATGTTGGGTTCTCACAGTATTCTGTTGCCGTTTTACGGCCCGGCGAGAATGGATACCGCCAAGGATAACAAAATAGACAAAAACATATATCCCGAGCTCGTGCGCAGGCTGAGGGAGATTGCCCCATATGCGGCTTCGAAGAACGTCGTTGTATGCATGGAAAATTCTGTTTCCTCGGACGAGAACAAGCGCGTTATCGACGCGGTTGGAAGCCCGTTTATAAAAGTTTATTTCGATATTTTCAACGCCCAGTTTTACGGCATGAAGACTGTTCCTGAAATAATGAACTCGAAGGGATACATTGGGCAGATACATTTAAAAGACAAGGGCCATAAGCTCGATTCCGGATCCGGAATGCCTGAAAATATGCAGGCTTGCTTCGATGCGATAAATGAAATAGGCTATGAGGGCTGGCTGGTCTTCGAGCTCCACGGCTTTAAGGAGGGGCGCGACGGAAGCGTCAAAGACGTAGTTCGCCACAATGCCGAATTTATGCGCAACAGTTCGCTTTTTAAAGCCTAATCCGGGCATGACTCCTGAGGAGTGAGACCCCGGTTTTTAATAGGCGCGCTTTCGCTTGGGCAAGCGCGCCTATTTATTTTTTAGATTTGCAGATTGCGCCGGCCGGTTCGGGAGATGCCGAATTATAGCGCGTTCCATACCAGCGCAGACGCTCCGAGTATTGCGGCGTCGGACGATGGAAGTTCAGAGGGGACTACTTTCACCTTGTTTTTGAATACCGGCATCAAATTTCTCTCCATTGCAGCTCTCGTCGGCGCGAAAAGCAGTTCTCCGCTCTTTGCGGCGCCGCCGAAAATGAATATGGTCGACGGGCGGGAGAAGTGAATGAAGTCGGCCAGGCAGCGCCCGAGGATAGCCCCGGTAATTGCATAGGCGTCTATGGAAGCCCTGTCTCCGGATTTTGCAGCGTCTTCGACAACCTTAGCGTCGAGCTTTTCCCATGGAACCTCGGATATGGACGACATGCCGTTATATTTAGACAGCATTTCTAAAAACGTGCGTTTTATTCCAGTAGCCGAGACGTATGTTTCAAGGCAGCCTCGCTTCCCGCAGCCGCAGATTCTGCCGCCCGGAATTGCGCAGACATGCCCGAGTTCTCCGGCGAAACCGTCCGCTCCGAGGAGAAGCTTGCCATCGGTCACAATTCCGGAGCCCAATCCAGTTCCGAGGGTTATTACAATAAAATGGTCCAAATTTTTTGCGCCGCCGTAAATTTTTTCTCCGAGGGCGGCGGCATTTGCGTCGTTGGTGACGTATATGTGTTCGTAGCCTACCGCCATGCGCAGCGTCTCGACTATGTGGGCGCAGTCGCCAAAGGGAAGATTTACGGAGTATTCTATTGTGCCGCGGTAGTAATTTGCGTTGGGGGCTCCTATGCCGACTCCCATGCATTCCCCCTCCGTGGAATCGGTTATGAAGGAAACGGACTTGGCGAGGGCGTCCATGTACGTGCTGAAATTCTTATAGTTTGTAGTTTTGAACTCGCGGCGCTTAAACACCTTTCCCTTTTCGTCTATCGCTCCGAGCTTGGTATTGGTTCCCCCGATATCTATGCCTATTGCGTATTTCATTTGTTTGGCTTGTCGCTTAAATTTAATCGGGATATTTTTAGCTTTTTGCCAAAAAGCTCAATTTAAAAATTTTTTATTTGAGGGAATTTGTTTTAAGGTATTTAAAGATTAACAAAAATGCGCGCCGCAAAACGCATTTTTCGGCGCGCATACAAACTACAAAACCAAATTCTTTCGATTATTAAGACGCAAAATATTCGATTTTGTTCAAAAATTTTAAGCTCTGGCGGAAGATTTTTTTTGTTTTGTATGTTTATTATGGCCAATAAATTAAAGATTAAAACTGCGGAATGGTAAAAAAGCGGACTGGAATTTTTGGCGGGAGTTTTGATCCCGTTCACCGCGCCCATACGGCGCTGGCTCTTGCCGCGTGCGAAAAAGTTCCGCTCGACGAGATTTTTTTTATACCCGCCCATCAGGCTCCCTTAAAGCATTTCCAACATGTCGCTTCCGATGCGGATCGCTTGAATATGCTGAAGTTGGCCCTGGCGGATTTTCCGGCGCCCTTTGAGATATTGGATATTGAAATGCGTTCCGGATCTCCAGTGAATTATTCGATAGACACAGCGCGCAAGTTGATTGAAGCCTATCCTGGCAGGGATTTTTTTTGGATAATCGGGTCGGACCACATAGGGAAATTGAAAGATTGGAAAAATATCGAGGATTTGGCCGAACTTGTGGAATTTGTCGTTGCGGAGAGACCGGGATTTGATATTGACGCGCCGCTGGCGCCGAGGTCGGTGAAGCTGCGGAAAATACCGCTTTCGCCGATGCCGCATTCCTCGACGCTTTTGCGCTCGTCTTTGCCGAATGGAAAATCTGCTGATTTCATGCTCGACGGGCGGGTGAAAAAATATATTTTAGAACATAAATTATACGGTTGTAGTTGACTATATGAAAAGCGCCACAAAGAAAACCACTGCAAAGAAAACGGCGGCGGGAAAAATCGCTGCGAAAAAAGCCCCAAAGGAAACGTCGCGGAAAACTTCTTCGGTTTCAAAGGCGGTTTCCCGGAAGGCTCTTGCAAAAGCAAAGCCGGCAGCCGCAAAAAATCCGCCTTTAAAGCCCCCATCGAAAACTCCCGCGAAAAAAACGGCGCGGAAGGAAAAGGCGGCGGCGGCATCAAAGGAGAAGGATTCGTCGCTTGAGGCGATAAAGAAGTGCTGGAAGGCCCTCGACGATAAAAAAGCGGAAAACTTGCGCGTTCTCGACGTGTCCGGAAGATCGCCCATAACCAATTATTTTATAATAGCCACCGCCAATTCCGAGCCGCATATGAAAGCTCTTTCTGGCGAGGTTGCCAAGACCTTGCGCGACCTTGGGGTGAAGTCGGTCAGCCGCATGCAGTACGTCCGCGGAAGCGGCTGGGACATAGTCGACGCATTCGATTTTATGGTGCATGTATTCCTTCCCGAACAAAGGGAGGCTTATTCTCTCGAATCACTCTGGAAGGACGCCGATGAGGTGGATTTGCAAGACGCATAAATAATCTATAAGGAAAGAAACAAATATGGCAAAATACGAAGTGCAAACAGTTAAGAACGGCGGCCTTGAAATGGACGTCGCAAACGTCGGAGGCGCGATAATGAGGCTTCTCGTCCCGGATTCCAAGGGAAAGAAGGCTGATATTGTTCTCGGATACAAATCCCCGGCTGATTATCTTCGCGGGAAATGTTATTTCGGCGCGCTCATCGGCAGGGTTTGCAATCGCATAGCTTCGGCAAAATTCGAGCTTGACGGAAAAGTCTTCAAGCTCGACGCCAATGACGGCAAGAATTCGCTTCACGGGGGCAATTTCGGCTTTGACAAAGCTCTCTGGGATATGAAGCCCTGCTCGGGAGACGGCTGGAAGGGTTTGGCGTTGCATTATCTTTCGCCCGATATGGAGAGCGGCTATCCCGGGAACCTCGACGTTACGGTCTTTTACAAGCTCACCGACAACGCCGAACTCGCAATCGAATACTTCGCCACTGCGGACGCGCCGACGATTTGCGCCCTCACAAACCATTCATACTTTAACTTGTCGGGAGGGAAAAGTGCGGATATTTTAGACCACCGCATAAAAATCAATTCCGGATTCTATACCGCGTGCGGCGCAGGATTGATCCCCAACGGGGAAATCCGCTCAGTCGAAGGCACTCCATTCGATTTGCGAAAATTCAAAAAGATTCGCGAGGGCGTAGAGTCGGACAATGCCGATATAGTTGCCGCGGGTGGGGGATTCGATTTGAATTATGCCCTTCCGAATTCCGGCGGGGGGCTCGCGCAGGCGGCAGTAGTTTACGACCCGCTGAGCGGCAGGGGAATGGAGGTGCTTACCACAGAGCCAGGCGTCCAGTTCTATTCGGGAAACTTTATTCGCGCCGAGAAGGGAAAAGACGGAAAGACTTACGGAAGAAACGCCGGATTCTGCCTCGAAACCCAGAGATGGCCAAACGCAAATGCCAACAGGCATTTCCCCTCCGTGGAATTGCGTCCGGAAGAGGTATACTCGTCAACGACGATTTATAGGTTCGCCGCGATGTAGCCGAATCTACTTCTACAGCGGGTTAATTTAAAAATTCTGCCGCCCAAATTGCCATTGGGCGGCTTGTTTATTCCCTGTTCTAAACCTTTGAGGGAGCCTTTGGAGGGAAGAAGCGCTTTGATGCGGTCCAAAACAATTTTCAATTTTGGGTTTTTTCCAAAAGCTTTTTTAAATTTCGGATTTGTTCTTCTACTATTGGCCTAACGGGGGAGTCGCTGTCGGCGTCTTTGTATACGCCTTCGAGCACGCCGAGGCTCTTTTGGAATTTGCCGTTTCGGTAAAGTATGTGGGCATACGTTCTGCGAACATATATGGGCGGGTCCGAAGAAAAAGTGGCAACCAGCTTGTCGTAGCATTCTTCCGCCAGGGGGTAGTCATCTCCGCAATCCATTGCGATCTGTCCTTTTTCAGTCAGCAGCTCCCTGTCGTTGGGAAATATTTTTAGGGCTTTGTCGAGGTATGCATACGCCATTTTTGCGCCTTTTTTCTTGAAAGCGGCGAGGGCTGATGGCTCTCTCAATTTGGGCGGGAGCTTCTGGTATTTCCAGTGCGGAATGTCGTAAGCCATTATGGCGGCTCCTTGCGTCCAGAAGGTAATCATGTATGGGTCGATTGACGTTGCCAATTCCATAGATGCCACACAGGCTGAAGCGTCCTTTTTTTCCCACTCTAAAAAACTTTTAATCCAAACGAAGTCAGATAGCAGGCTTCTATATCCTCCGAGTACGCCGAACAGCACTCCTTTCCCAAGCGCGGCTTTCAGGGCGGTTTCGTCTATCCCGCGCACAGTGGAGCTTTCGGCAGCCCGCTTTATTGGAAGGGTGCAGAATCCAATCGCCGTAAAGGCGGCAATAATCGCCGCTGCGGGTTTGACGTATGTCTCCCAGAGAAATTTCATCGGTTCAGAACTCCCTTTTGGAAAACAACCATGAGGAAAGGAGAGAACATGCAGTGAAGTACAAGATTCCGTATCCGGCGAGCGCGAAAAATTGTCCGGGGCTTACCGGGGAAAATGCGAAAACTTCCGAGGCATTAAAAGTGTTAAAATCCGGAAAAATTATCGCCGCCGCGCGCGAGAAAACAGTGGAGGAATCTCCGAGAGCTAAGGTTGCCTCTCCCATAATGGAAATCGCAAGCACCATGAAACTCGTAACTACCGAAAACAGCAGCGAGCGCGATACGGAGCAAATAAACGCCGAAACCGACGCGACGGCGCAGAGCTTTACCCATTGAATAATCGCATATGCGGCGACGCCCGCATAATTTGTTTCGAGCCCGCCCGACAGCCGCGGAGCGGCGCTTCCGAAACTTTCGCTGGTATATAGGAGCATCGCGCAGGTCGAAAGCGCTATGACAGCCGAGAACAAAGCCAGCAGGCCGGCAGCTCCGATTAGTTTGCCGAACACGAATTGCGCCGAGTTTACAGGTTTGGAAAAAAGCGTAATGACAGTTCGGTTCTCAAGCTCTGAATGGAAAATTTGGCAGCTTGCGACAATCGCCATTATGGAGCCGAAAAAACCGAGCGCTCCGCCTCCGAAATCGAAGACGAAACGCAGCTGTTCGTGCCCGAGATCGAGCTTGAGAAAGTATTTTGAAGAACAGACCAAGACTACGGCAATCAATGCTGTCAGCAGAATGAGTTTCTGGCGTATCGCCTCTTTGAAAGTGTTGGAGGCTATGATAAATACCGAGTTCATTTGTTCCTTTCGACGGTTTTTCTGAAATATTCGTCCAACGAAATTCTTGCTGGGCAGGCGGACACGAGTTTGGCGCCATTCGACTCGGCGAGCCTGGATACATCTTCGCGCATTGAAGCGGGAGCGTTTTCAACTTCAAAAATCTCCCGGTTTTTTTGGGTGAGCATGTCGTCTATTCTTCCGGTTGATACGACTTTCCCGCGAGACAAAATGGCGGCTCTCGAGCACAGCTTTTCCACTTCGCTCATCATGTGGGAGCATAAGAGCACAGTTTTTCCAGAGTCGCGCAGGCGAATTATGATATCAGCCATGTCCGAAGCTCCTATTGGATCCAGACCCGATGCGGGTTCGTCGAGTATTACGAGCTTTGGATTGTGCACCACCGCCTGCGCCAGGCCCGCGCGCTGTGTCATTCCCTTTGAATATAAGGAGAGAGGCCTGTCGGCGGCTTCGTCGAGGCCGACGAGGTTTATCGCATTCATGGCAGCGGTTTTCGCTTCCGATTTGCCCATTCCGCAAAGGCGCGCGTAAAACGTGACAAGTTCAAATCCAGTTAGGAATTTGTAGAAGTACGGGCTCTCCGGAAGATAGCCTATCGAAGCTTTTGTTCGGCGCCCAATCGGGGAACCGAATACCTTGCAAGTTCCCGAGTTTTGGCGCAATAAACCGAGAATTATTTTTATTGTCGTGCTCTTTCCGGCTCCGTTGGGGCCGAGAAGTCCGAATACTTCGCCATCTTCAACCGAAAATGAAATTCCGTCCAGGGCGATTATTCCGATGCCCCGTATGCCGTAGCGGAAGTATTTTTTTAGGTTTTCTATTTCAATGACAGAGCTCATTTATATGTGCCGTATTTTGGAGTTGGCGTAGAAAATGCCTGTTTTGAATGCGCCTTTTACAATTCTATTTGAAATCCCTTGTATTTTTGTTCGGTAAAATCTTCTCTTTCCTGAGTCTTTTTTATGAAATCAGCCATAACCTCGGATACTTTTCTGACAAAGGCTCTAACCTCAAGTTTGTCCCCGACGGCGGCCATGTGGACTCTCCCGTCTTCAAGGTTGCGGACAAATCCGGAAACATCGTATCCCTTGGATATATCTACGGCTTTATATCTGAATCCGACACCTTGCACTTTGCCGTCGTACCATACCTGCAATCTGTATTTAGAGCGATCCATAGTGGTTAAAAACTTACTTTTAGTGGAAAAAAAGGCAACTTTTTTATGTTTTAATTCTAAAATGCAAAAAAATGTAATTGAAATTACGGAACGGACGATATTAAAAGTTGTCTTAGAAATTCTCCGGTGCGATTGAAACGCAAGAAAACTGTAGATAATTCGCGCGTGGAAGCATTTTTAACCCAAAATCAAAAATCAAAATATGAAAAAACAAAAGGTACTTGCCGCAGCCGCGGCCGCGGCGATAGCGTTTACTTCAGTTCAGGCGTTTGCCGAACCGAAGGACGATTATATCGAAACTTTTGGAATGTTTCTCTTCCAAAGGAACGGGCTTTCCGAGCTCAAACTCACCGACGCCGAGTTTGACGTGCTCGTCAAAGGCATGAAAGCAATGCAAAAGGGCGGGGATTTGCCGGACAACTTCCAGCAAATTGGGCAGAAGATGATGGAGTATCTCGCTCATCGCGCCGAGGCCAATGTTCAGGAGGAGGCTAAGAAGACAGAGGCAGAGGCCGCCGAATACTGGAAGGAACTCGAGAAAAACGAGAAGATTCAAAAGGCCCCGTCGGGACTTGCATATGAAATTATCGAAGCCGGCGACACCTCCAAGATGCCGACAGAAAATTCCGACGTCATTGTAAACTACACCGGCACTTTGACCAACGGAAAAGTTTTCGATTCAACCGAGAAATATGGCAAGCCCGCCGATTTTAACCTCGGAAACCTCATTCCCGGATTCCGCGAGGGCTTGCAAAAAATCGGCAAAGGCGGCAAAGCGCGTCTTTACATTCCCGCGAAGTTGGCTTACGGTACGAATCCAATGCCAGGAATCCCTGCAAACTCGACTCTCATATTTGATGTTGAGCTTATTGATGTGGATCACAA
This sequence comes from uncultured Verrucomicrobiota bacterium, assembly GCA_949298545.1. GTDB lineage: Bacteria > Verrucomicrobiota > Verrucomicrobiia > Opitutales > Intestinicryptomonadaceae > Merdousia. The sequence continues at coordinate 10,880 of CASFWX010000052.1, forward strand.
AGGGGCTCCTGCAAACGAGCCTCCGCCGGTCCCCGCTCCAAAGCCTCCAAAACCGGCTCCAGCTCCAAAACCGGCTCCGGCTCCAGGAAAATAATTGCAATTTAAAAAAGCTTCAAAGGCCGCGGATTTTTTCCGCGGCTTTTATTTATGCCGCAATTACATGTTTAGCGGATTGGAAAGATATCGAGAAATTGGCATTTTGGGTCTCGTTTGCAAATGGGGAGGGGGAATGGAACGCCGAATCCATAAAAAACACCATTCCTTTCGCGCGCTCAAAACGCAAAAGCGCAAAAACCGCACAAGATTTGCTTGTTTGCTAATGTTTCGTTATGGGAGAGGCTATCCTAATTATTTTTTTGCGCAGTAGTATTTCTTAAATCCAAAGTCTTTCCCACGTCCCACTCAACCATGAAGACAGCTCCGTAAGTTAACAACAAATGGAATAGAGAAGTGTTCCATTTGGAAGTTTTTGACCAGCCTTCGAATGTCGAAGTAGCGCCTTCATTTATCATGTTTAGCCATGCGCCATCGTCGGTGAGAAGTTCGTAAAGCAGCTGCTCTTCGCCGTCTCGCCTGAGAGAAACCAGCATCGGAAAGGTGGTATAAAGCATGCTTTTTTTCATGCGGTTTTTGCGCACGAGTTCCACTATGTTTTTGCGGCAGTCCTCGTCCGGATAAAGCCCCATAAACCACGGAAAAATGTTCGCTTGGAAACTCGAGTGCGAACTTTCCACGCTGTCCTTGAAGAGTTTCTTTTGGGAATCGTAAAAGGCGTTTTGAAACGCCTCGACCAGCTTCGCCTCTCCGGGATATTCTGGTTCGCCGAGCTTGCGGGCCGTTTTGTTGTAAGATTTTATAGCGCCTATATACCATGCGTTTATCACGTTGTGCATGGTTTTGCAGACTTTCCCCTCGCTAATGTCGACGTCGTATCCGTCGCGCCAATTCGCGGGCCATTCCACAACGCACCATTTGTCGAGATTGGCAAGCAACCCGTTTTCCTGCGCGTATTCAGACTTGTAATAGTCCAATATTTTTCTAAGGCTTCCGAGCCTCTCCCTGATAAATTCGCCGTCGGCGGCGCTCTGTTCTTCCAATACCGGCAACAGCAAAAACATCATAAGCGGATATTCCGCAATTTCTTGCATGAAAGAACAGTTCGCGCATGTGACAAGACCTTCGTTTATGAAACTTGTCCTGAGGAAGTCGTCTATTAATTTTCGCATCGGGGCGTAGTCGTTTGTGAGCAGGCACTGCGTAAGCGTCGTATAGCACCCGTCCCCAAGATAGTAGCCCTTCTCCCTATCCATGCAGTCCTGAATTTGCTCTTGTACTCCGTATTTTATTGAGCGTACGCACAAATCCCAAATTTTTTTGACTTTTTCATCGCCGCGGTACCGGCATTTTGCCGCAAGCTTAAACGGCATGTGGCGCGCAATTAGTCTAAAGGAGCTCTCGTCGATTTTAATAGAGGGGCTCTCCGGCAGGATTATTTCAGCATACCTGAACGACTTGAAATCGAATTGGTTTAGCTTGTCGCATTCTCCTCCCGACAGTTCGAAAAATTCACGATAGTTGCAGTTTGCCCTAAGCTTATACCGTGCGGAACCGTCGCCGTTGAGCTCTTGGGCGTAGCGCAATTCGATGAGGTCCCCGTCCGAGCCGCTTGCGGACATCGAAAAATATCCCACGTACATCGCGCCGAAATCCACTAAGATTCTGTTTTTTGAAATGCGCCTTATTTCCGACGGAAAAACGGTTTCAAACTCCAGAGTTTCCTGCGGAGACGGAAACAGTTTGTATCCGGATTTTGACAATGCGGCATCTTTCCAATTGGAATCGTCAAAATCTTCGCGCTCAAATCCGACCTCCGGGGCCCCCGCATCGTAGCGCTCTAAAAATTGCGTGTCGTATCCGACCCTACCTACTTCGGAAAATCCGCCATGATGAAAATATTTCCAATCGCTCCCTGTTTTGAGAAGCGCTTCTCCGTCGCAGACGAGATCGCAAATAAAACCGTGGCGGTTGTCGCCGCTCACCCAAACTCTATTTATTAAGCCTTGATAATAGCTGTGTACGGCTATCGTATTTGTCCCATTCTTTAGAAATTTGGAAACGTCGATTTCATGATAGAGGTAATGCGACGGATATCCTGCCGCCGGCCCTTGGCCTGCGAACTCTCCGTTAATGTAGATTTTCGCGTAGTCGTCGGCGGAAAAAAAGAGCTTTGCGCTTTTCGGAGCGGCGGAAAGATCAAAGGTTTTTCTGAACAGCACATGGCGGTTTTTTATTTTTGCGGCAGAGGCGATCTCAGCGGCGCGCTTGCGGTCGAGCTGGCGGTGAAAGACATTAATTTCGGCAAGGTTTGCAAATTCGTCCGAGCTAATCCAAACACCCTCAAAAGTGTGTTTTGATGTAGGTTGAGTTGCGGAAAACACAAGTGGGGCAAAGCTTAAAAATGCGATTATAGTATGCGTCGTAATCTTTAGAAAATGCATATACACTTTCCTTCTACGGCCTTATTGGCTGAAATTGCAAGTGAATACAACGATTATTTAGGGACAAGCATTGCGAAAGGGCAAATTTATTCTTAAAGCTCTTATGGCATTTAAAAATTCCACCCCGCAGGGCGAGGCTTCCTAAGTTTTCTTTGATTTTATTTTTTTGCCTAAACTTTTAATCCATTTTCCTGGCGAAGTTCCGAAAAGTGAAAAGGGAGAATAAGAATCATTTTAAGGAAATCATTTTTTAGATTTCCCGACATTATCGATGTTTGAATGAAATCCCGGCCCGCCTGCGGCCACATAGCCGTCGCTCCTTCCGTTTTCAGACACGCTCACCCAGAAGGAGTAAAATTTCCCGCTGTCCATTTTAAACCTGAAGCGCACGGGTTTGTTAGCAAGGCGGCTTAAATCCGACGATGCTCCTTTCCACATTATGCGGGCCGCCGTATCGTTTCCTTTGGCGGGCATGCAATTTTTGAATGAGAAAGGCTCTATGACTTTTCCGTCCATATCGAGGACTTCCGCATATAGGGCCCCGTCGGGCGCATCGATGTTCGCGAACAAGTGCGATCCCGAAAATAACACCGGTTCCGTAAGAATTAGCGCCGGTTCTTCTTTCGATTTTGAATTTAGCGAGGCGAAGCCGTCTCGGCGCATGATTGCCACTCCCATGGCGCTATTGTCGTACATGCCTGCAAATTGCGAATCTTTTCCCGATGTCTTTGGGTCGAAAACATTATTGGGATCTCCCCTGAAGGCTATGTAATATATGTAAAGTTTGTCGCCGTGGACAGTGCATATCCCTCCGACGCTTTGGACATACCCGTTGTCCCATCTCGAAAAAGATCTGGAGGAGTCTATTGCCGGTTTTCTGTCGGGGCGAGACCAATGGAATCCGTCCCTCGAGTAGCCGAACTCGAGAGACGTGAATTTCGGATGCCCGCGCTCGGCGCAGGTGTCGTTTTCAGGCCCCCAGAGAATTTGGAACATGCCCAGCATTATGCTTTCGTAGGCTACGGCGTTAAAGTTGTAAAGTTCGGGTTTGATAGAATCCTTTATTTCGTCGCGCTTAAGGTCATATTTGTCCGTTCCCAGCCAGTATACGGGGTCTTCAGGCTGCCATCTGGCTCCGCTCATAAAATCGTCCGCCTCGACGTACGCGCGCGCTCTGCCTGCCGTGCTGTGCGGAATTGCCCATCTGAGGCTGAATATCCATTTTTTGCGAAACGGATTGTAGAACATGGTTGAACGGTCGCCCATTGCTCCGCTGCGAACGGCTTTGCCCCAGTTCTGCCCGTCGCGGCTCGTCCATACTTTGCCGCGGCAAAAGAAATCTCCGGCTCCCCGGTTGAACATTTTGTATCTTTGCTCCGGATCGGGGGACTGATAATCCAAAACGACGCCGCCGGAATCTGGGCACATGTTGTCGGGCATTATTTGGTTCGGCTCGTCAAAAATTCCAAGGTCAGGGCGTTCCCAGTTCAGCCCGTCGCTGCTAATCGCAAAGGCGTATGTTCCGCACCAGCCCGTTTCGTACCACGCCTCGAATCGCTCAAGGTCAGGATTCCACCATACTCCGCCGCCCTTGGGGGCGGCTCCCGACATTTTGTTGTTTCCGAATTTGCCTTTCTCGAGGGGAGTTTCGGGTTTTAAAACCGGATTTCCGGAGTATTTTTTCGGCGCGTGAAATTCCCTCGAAAAGCCGCTGCCTTCGGCTATTAGAAAATCGTCTACGAACAGTTGCCTCCCTATGCTGATATTTATGACCGGCGGTTTCTTTTCAAGGTATGGAACAGGCATCGGCCTTTCGCCGTCGGGCCACCATTTCCCGTCTTTGTTCGGAAGATATTTTGGCGGCCATTGGCGCGGAATGGCTATGCCATTGTATAGGACTTCTCCGTTTTTTGCTGGGCTATCGGCTATTATTCCGGCTATAAAACACCATGGACGCGGAATTTTGAATTTGTCGCCTTTCTTGACGCTGCGCTTGTAGAGGGCTGAAATATTTTCCTCTTTGTCGTCGAAAAAATGGAAGGTTTCCCTATGGGGAACTCTTTCAAATCCTATCTTTTTTAGTTGCTGGGTTCTGTCGCATATAGAGTTGCATGGGGCGACGGCGTAGAGCTCGCCGTCGGAGAGAACTTCGTATGTGAGTTCCTCCTGTACGGGAAGCAAATAATACTTGCAGCCCAGCAGTTCCCGGGGGAGTCCGTCTTTGCCTTTGCCCTTATTAGCTCTTATGCCGTTTCTATAGTACCAGTGCCTGTTTATACAAACTACGCTGCTTTTGCGCGTTGTTATTTCATTAAAGGTAAATATTCCTGTTTCCGGGTCGGGATGATTTTCAACTTTTACTCTGGCGCCTTTTATTTGAGGCGTTTCAAGCAATATTCCAAAAGCGGAACAGCACATCAATAGTGTCAAAAATATAAGGCTTATTAGCTTCTTATTTACCATAGTATGGGATCCTCCGATCATTTTTAATATAACATTTTACCAGCAATGATTCAAAATGCGCGATATATTGTCAAGAAGAAATGCAAGCTGCCTTGAAAATGCGCATATTGTTAATGTGGGCGGAATTGGCAAAGAGCGCGCTTGCGGGCGGATTTTATTGTAGTTGCCGCTTTTTCGACTGCCGCTTGCTGCTCTTATGACCTTGCCTCATTTTCAAGCCCGAGCTTGCGGGCAATGCCAAAGTTTTTTTTCGGTGCAACGCATGTCGCGTGGAGGGATCACGGGGCAATGGCCCGCACTGCGTGGAATCAGTTTTCGGCGGCATCTCTCTGGGGCTTTGGCAGAGATCGGTATGCCGGACATTCGCGAATCAGGAGCTCTTCCCATAGCTTGTTCGGAGCCAGTTCAAACATTAGATTTATATCGACATTTGACAATATCCACGTCCCTTCTTCAATCTCTTTTGAGAGTTGTTCGGGGCCCCAGCCGGCATAACCCGCGAAGGCGCATGCGCGGGCGGAGGGATTCCGGGAAATTATTTCGATAGCGCGTTTTGGAGTAATCCCGAAAGCGAGAGCGCCCTCTTCAAATCCGTCGTCGGCGTAAACTGCGAGGCTGAGGTTTTCCTTTGAAACGGGACCTCCGTCATATATTTCGGTTTCGGATAGGGGAGTTTGCTCGAAATCCGCGTCGCTTTCTCCGAGAGTTTTTCCCGTCGGGCGGTTTATAATAACTCCGAGGGAACCGTCTTCTCCGTCTTTCAGCAGAAGAATTACGCTCTCTTCAAAAATGGGGCCGGAGAAGTCTGGTGCGGCTATCAGGAAACTCCATGACCTGTCGTCAAAAATTTTTTTCATTTTAAATGCATTAATCTATGCGGGCTTCAGAGTTTTTTTATGGATACATTTGCCTCTTTGAGGAGGGTGGCGACAAGATCGTCGTTGTTATAGTCGTGCAGGTATTTTATTTCGCGTATTCCAGCAGCGATGAGAAGTTTTGCGCAGTTGATGCAGGGATAATGGGTTATATAGGCGGTGGATCCGTTGAGCGACACGCCGCGTCTTGCCGCGTCGCTCACGGCATTTTGTTCGGCGTGCACGGTGGCTTGTTCATGGCCTTCGCGCACGCAGGAATTGTGCGGAGCGCCGGGGAGAAAACCGTTGTATCCGGCGGCTATAATTCTGTTTTTATGCTCTCCGCCGCTGACAATTACACATCCGACATTCAATCTTTGGCAAGCCGAGCGCGATGCAATAAGTATTGCCGTGCATATAAAATATTCGTCCCAGGAGGGGCGATTTTCCCATTTTTCGACTACCTCATCGAGGCTGTTGATCTTGCTCTTATCCAAATGTGTCATGGATTTTGGATTTTAACGAATACGCATGAAAACAGCACTGCGAAAAAATGCATAATTGTTCCGAGGAGGACAAAAAAATGCCATATCGCATGCGAAAACTTCCATTTCTTTTTTATGTAGAACAGCACGCCGGCAGTATAGAATATGCCGCCTATTGCAAGGAATATTATGCTTTCTGCCGGCAGCATGGAAAAGAGCTTCCCGGAAGCTATAATTATCAGCCAGCCCATAGCAAGATACAGGGATATAGACCAGATTTTTGTGCCTCCGCCTCCCTTAAAGATTTTTAAGAGGGTTCCCAATATTGCCAGTGCCCAGATTATCCCGAAAATTGTCCACCCCGTTGGAGAGCGCATTGCGACAAGCATGAATGGGGTATAGCTTCCTGCTATGAGAAAATATATTGCGATGTGGTCGAATTTTTTAAGAATGCGTTTTGCATTGGGGTAGGGTATGGCGTGATAGAAGGACGAGGCTGAATACAAGAGTATCATAGTGAATCCGAAAATGGAGCAAGATACTACAGACCAGACATTGCCGTAAACGGCTGCCAAAGTTATCAGAACTGCGGTTGCGGCGACGCTAAACAGAACTCCTATTCCGTGCGAAGCCGCATTCCAGACTTCTTCGGCAAAAGTGTATTGATCGTGCCTTTCGTACATTATTTGCATATCAAAAGCTTTATTTTCTTTCGGGCAAGTTTATTCCCCCAAACGGGATTTTTTTTCGTTTTTGGGTTTATCTCTCCATTTTGCTTTGGCATTTGGCGGCGAATTTTTAATTTATGAGGCGGTGAATAGATATTTTGCCGGGACTTGGAAACATTTTCCGGTTCGGGCGGCATTTTTAACATTTTTGTCTATGGGAGATTATAAACTTTATACTTCGACATTCCTCCTTAAAAGGCGTTTATGCGGATTTTTTTAGAGCTTTTTTGTTCATGATTCGCAGGTTTCCGAGCAATTTCGCGCACAGATGCACGGCGGGATCTTAGCCTTCGATTCAAAGAGCAAATGTTCCAGGCCGCATTCCGAAGTTTTGGCGGCTTTGACGAGATTTTCGATGTATTCTTCTATTTCGGAAATTTTTGGTGCAGGTGATCCCAATATTTTGTCTTCTCTTTCGTTGCTAAATATCGGCTGAGAACCTTTGTCTCCGTTTACGAGGTAGTCGGCGCTCACTTGTAAAGCGGG
>CASFWX010000053.1 GCA_949298545.1 uncultured Verrucomicrobiota bacterium
AACCTATTCCACAACCTTTGGTATTGACCCCGTTTTTTTAGATTTTTCCCATAGCCGCGTCGGAATCTTTGAGCGGGGGAAGCACCGACAGTCCGCCGCTTTCGCGCTTCTAAGGCGCCTTTTATGTGGCATTTTAGGAGTCAGGCAGATATTATCGTAAAATATAAAAAGCGGCCGGAGTTTATGTTCCGGCCGCTTTAAAAAACCGTGCTCAAGGCGGGACTTGAACCCGCACGGCTTTCGCCATACGCACCTCAAACGTACGTGTCTACCAATTCCACCACCTGAGCAAAATATTTAAGGCTTTTACCAGTATTTTTAGCATCGCGCATTGCAAGCATTTTTTTCATGTTTTTTTTTAAAGAGATGAAATTTGTGCCTCTTCAAAAGATTAATAGGGTGTGATAACTGCCATGTTTAATCAATTGGGAGTTTGGTTTATTAATGCCGATATGAATAAAATGTTTGAATTTTGTGTTTGATGCTTCCTATTCTGTGCGCCGATTATGTTTCGAATTTTTTTTAGCGATATACCGGAGAGGGCGAAGACTCGCGCTGCAGTCGCTTCCATGTTTTTTTGCAGCGGGCTGATAGTATCGTCGTGGGCGACCCGCATCATAGACGTCAAGCGCGCCCTATCCCTCAGCGATGCGCAGGTTGGCACCGCGCTGTTGGCCCTGCCGATAGGGCAGCTTTCGGCTATGTGGTTTTCCGGATACGCGATTTCAAAGTTGGGAAGCTATTTCACTGTGAGGTTTTCGCCGCTGCTTTTTGCGCTCTTCCTTCTGCCGATACCTTTTGCGTCCTCTTTTCACATGTTGTGGGGAATGCTTTTTTTGATGGGGATTGCGGGAAATATTCAAAATATTAGCATTAATACGCAAGGCGTGGGGGTGGAGCATCTTTACGGGCGGTCAATAATGGCGACTTTTCATGGCGTCTGGAGTTTGTCCTGCTTTTTCGGTGGGATTGTAAGCAGCTTTTTCGTATCTTGCGGAATGCCCATGTTCTGGCATTTTCTCATAACGGTGTGCGCAGTCGCGTTCGTTATGGCCCTTGCCCGCCCGTATCTCTTAAAGGAGGATCCCGGGCGCAAATCTTCCCCGAAGGACGAGGGCAAGGTGCGGACGTCGCCGACGCCTTTCATTTTCATGCTCGGCTTAATAAGTTTCGGATCCATGAGCTGCGAGGGAACGATGTTCGATTGGAGCGTGATTTACTTCAGCGACGTCGTCGGAGTTTCGCGCGATTTCAGCAGGTTCGGATACGTGGCGTTCATGTTTGCAATGGGGATTTGCAGGTTTATTTCGGACATATTCGTCACGCGCTTCGGAGCCGCGCGCGTCTTGATAGCTTCGGGGTTTCTCATTTTTACAGGAATGGCGCTTTCGGTTTTACTGCCTTTGGCATCGGTTGCGTGTTTGGGGTTTCTGATGGTCGGTGCGGGGGTATCGTCGGTCGTCCCGATTTGTTATAGCGCCGCGGGAAGATCGCGCAGAATGCCCTCAAGCATAGCAATAGCCACGGTTTCGACGATCGGTTTTTTCGGGTTCCTTATGTTTCCTCCGATAATCGGGTACATAGCGGATGTTTCAAGCCTGCGTTTTTCTTTTGCGCTGATGGGTTGCGTGGGACTTATCATAAGCGCGGTCGCTCCGCTGATACGCCGAAGGTTGGAGGAGAAATAAAGGAGGGTCTAAATAAAGGAGGGTTATCAGCCCCATATTTTTATCCTGATAGTCCGTTATCCGGGCTTGAGGCGGCTTTTGCATGTGCGCGTGCAAAATGTTTTGAAAAAAGTCAAAAAAGGGAATTAGAGTAATAATTGAATGAAAGGCAGAAAATGTTTGAAAAAATAGAGATCAGGGAAATGGCGGGGAATCCGGTTGAAATGATAGGTTTTCAATGGATGCTGATATCAGCGGGCGGACGCGAATCTTTCAACTGTATGACAGCCAGCTGGGGCGGACTGGGATACATGTGGAACGAGCCTGCCGCATTCGTGTTTGTCAGGCCGAATCGCCATACATTCAAATTCATGGAAAGCGCTTCTATGTTTACGATATCCTTCTTCGGGGGAGAGTGCAAAAAAGCGCTTTCAATATGCGGTTCAAAATCCGGGAGAGACACCGATAAGATAGCCGAAAGCGGACTTTCCCCATGGTTTACGCCGGAAGGCAATCCGGGGTATGCGGAGGCAAAATATATTTTGGAATGCCGTAAGGCATATTCTCAAATGTTGTCGGCCGGGAGTTTTCTCGAGGTTGATGCGCTGAAACAGTGGTACGGGGAAGGCAATCCTCTCCATAAGATGTATGTAGGGTTGGTGGATTCGGTTTACAAGAGGCTGTCCTAATGCAGGGGGAATGGCATAATTTTGGTGTTGCAAAAGGGGTATTTTTGCGTTTCATTAAGTGGAATGAAGAATTTAGGGGATAAATTGAAGGAGGCAAGGGAAGCGATGTCCCTCTCAGTTAGGGACGCTGCCGACGCCACCCGTTTGCGCGCGGATATTATCAATAATATGGAGTCGGGCAAGTTCGACTACGATCTTCCTGAAATATACAAGCGGGGATTTTTGCGCATATACTCCGCCTTTCTGAAGCTCGACACTCCGTCGATTTTAGCCGAATACGAATCCCTCACCCGTACCGTTTCGCGCGACGACAGCGCTTTTAGGCACATACTTCAAAGGTCTGTCCACAGGGATAATTCTTCTGTTTCGGCTTATCCCGAGCGCGCGGCAGCGATAGAGTCGCGCTACGGCGACGAAGCCGAGGAGGATTCGGCTTCGGGAAAGTCTGGCGACGACTCCCTCCGCTATATGAAGCTTGGCAGCCTTTTTTTGGGAATGATCTTAGCGGCGCTCGTGATAGTCTTGATAGTCTCTTTGCTCGTAAAGTGCGGAGATTCGTCTCTCGAGGAAAATCCGGACATCGCTTCAGTCGCTTCACCGAACCAGTTGTCGGCTGTCGATGTTTCAGTTCCAGTATCGGCAACTCCGGCAGTGGACGGGAAGAAGAAATTGCATCTTGTGGTAATCGCCGCGGAGGACACTTATGTCATTGCCTATCCTGAAAACGACGTGCAGAAGCGTTTTATGAGCGGTCCCATGCAAAAGGGGGAAAGGCGCGAGTTTGATTCCGAAGTCCCGATAATTCTTCAAGTGACGGACGCCGAAAGGATAAAGCTCGAGCGCAATTCAAAGGCGATAGATCTCGGTAATATTCGCGGATTGAAGCGTTTTAGAATAACACCGCAATAGTCTGCGGATCATATGACAAGTTGTTTAATCGCCGCGGACGGTTTTCCTCGCGGCGATTTCTATGAAAGAAATGCATGTAAGGCTTTCCAAGAGAGACTCTGAAGCGTGCGCTTATGTGTTCGAATCGGTGCGCGAAGCCGGAGGCAGGGCGTATTTTGTTGGGGGATGCGTGCGTGACAACCTGCTTGGAATAGCCTCCAAAGATGTCGACATAGAAGTATACGGGATAGATCCATCAAGGTTAGAAAATGTATTGAGCAGGCGCTTTCGCACCGAGATGGTCGGAAAGAGCTTCGGTGTGTGGATACTGAAAGGATACCGCATCGACGTCAGCATGCCGCGCCGGGAGCGCAAGATGGGCGTGGGGCATAAGGGTTTTGAAATAGAGAGCGATCCCCGCCTCAGCCCCGCGGAGGCCTGCGCGCGTAGAGACTTCACAATAAACGCGATATTGTTCGATCCTTTAAACGGGGAAATAATAGATCCCTACGGAGGCAGAATGGATTTGTCGAGGGGAATACTCAGGCATACTTCCGAGCGCTTCTCTGAAGATTCTTTGCGCGTGCTTCGGGCGATGCAGTTTGCAGCGCGTTTCAATATGAATGTAGCACCCGAGACTATCGGCATTTGTTCGAAAATCGGCTTCGAAAATCTTCCGCCAGAGAGGGTATTTGAGGAATGGAAGAAGCTGATATTAAAGGGCAGAGAGATATCGAGGGGATTAAACTTTTTAAAGGATTGCGGTTGGGTAAAATATTTTCCAGAGCTTGCCGCCTGTATTGGTTGCCTACAGGACCCCGAATGGCACCCTGAGGGGGACGTATTTGTGCATACAGGGTATTGCATGGATGCTTTTGCGCGCGAGAGGATAGGAGACGAACGCGAGGATTTGATAGTTGGGTTGGCGGTCTTATGCCACGACTTTGGAAAGCCGCTGACGACATCGCTTGGCGCGGACGGGAAAATCCATTCCTATGGACACGACTCAATGGGAGCGGGGCCTGCTCGCTCGTTTCTATGGCGAATGACGCGCGAAAAGTCGCTCATAGAGCAGGTGGTTCCGCTTGTGGAGAGGCACATGGCGGTGCTCGATTTATGGCGCGGCAATGCTGGAGATTCCGCCATACGCCGGCTTGCCAACAAGGTGGGGCGCATAGACAGGCTGGTTCGCGTGGACAGCGCTGATCGCAACGGGAGGCCGCCTTACGAGGCGGAAGCATCTCCGCAAGGGGAATGGCTTTCTGCGCGCGCGCGCGAATTGAGCGTGAGGGATTCGGCTCCCAAGCCCATAGTTATGGGCAGGCACCTCATAGCCGACGGGCTTGCGCCGGGGGAGAAAATGGGAAAAATTCTTTCCGCCGCGTACGAGGCGCAGCTCGACGGAAAATTTTCGGATATATCCGGGGGCATGGACTTCGTTCATAAGATGCTTGAAATCGACCGGCAAATTTGAATAGATTTAGGACTTTATTTGTTTATTACAGTCGGCGTTATGCCGATAAATACAGGAATTTAAGATGGCAATGAAAGAGCAGAAGAAACCCGTTGGGAACGGAAAGGCGGAGTGCCGATGCGGCGAGCCCGCGGAGCGCGCGGTCTCGGAAGCCGCGTCGGAAGCGGCTTTGGAAAGCGAAGAAGCCGCGGCGGAAATGATGTCTGAAGAGCAGTCTTTGGCAATAGCCGAACTTGAAACTAAACTCGGCGAAGCGGAAGCTGCGGCGGAAAAGAACAGGGATTTATATATACACGCGGTTGCCGATCTCGACAATTATAGGAGAAAGGCGCAAAGGGAGAAACAGGAGCTGGCAAAATACGCCCTTCAGCCGTTTGTGTAGGAATTATTGCCGTCGCTCTATCATCTCGACATGGCAATAGAGGCTTCGAAAAAATCCGGCGAGGCGGAGAATTTAGTGCTTGGGGTTGAAATGGTGCGTTCCCAAATAGTGAAGATACTTTCGTCGCACGGAGTGGAGGAGATAAAGGCTTCCGATAGGGACTTTGACCCCAACCTCGACGATTGCGTGGCGCACGAACCCAGCGACACTGTTCCGGAAAACGGGATAATATTGATAACGCGCAAAGGCTACACATATAACGGCAGGCTTTTGCGACCGGCGAGCGTTGTCGTTTCGAGCGGCAAGCCCAAAAATTAAGGATTCGCCATGGCGGAAGATTTCTACAAAGTGCTCGGAGTCGAGAGAAACGCAACGGCTCACGATATAAAAAAGGCGTACCGCAAACTTGCCCTCAAATACCATCCCGACAGGAATCCGGGAAACAAGGAGGCAGAGGAGAAGTTTCGCCAGGTTTCCGAAGCCTACGAAATTTTGTCAAACGACGAAAAGCGCGCCAAGTACGACCAGTTCGGCCATGCGGCGTTTGAACAGGGCGGCATGGGGGGCGCTTCGTACTCACAAGGCGGATTTGGAGGGTTCCAGGATCCATTCGACATATTCCGCGAGGTCTTTGGCGGCGGAGGAGGAGGCGGCGCGGCTTTCTACGATTTTTACGGCGGTGGCGGCTCCCGCCAGGACGCGAATTCGCCTGAGAGAGGCTCTGATATCAGGATTGAAATTGAGATTACGCTCGAAGAGGCTGCAAATGGAGTTTCTAAGACAATACGGTACAACCGCATGGTCGATTGTCCCGACTGCCGCGGAACCGGGTCCAAAGACGCCGCGGGTGGGCGCAAGTCTTGTCCAAAGTGCGGCGGCACAGGTACGGTTCGGATGTCACAAGGCCCGATACGTTTTCAGCAGCCATGTCCGAATTGCGGAGGAGCTGGCACGGTTATTGAGAATCCCTGTCCGAACTGCGGCGGTACTGGGCGCGTAAAAGACCGCAACGAGGTGAAGATAGACATACCTCAAGGCGTTTACACCGGGGCGCGCCTCCGAAAGTCGGGCGCGGGAAATGCGGGTTTTAACGGAGGCGAATACGGCGATTTATACGTAGTCATACTCGTGCTTCCCAACGAGCGGTTCGAGAGGGACGGCAACAATCTGTTTTGCGACGTTTCAATAAAATTTACTCTCGCCGCGCTCGGAGGACAGATAGAGGTTGAAACTCTCACCGGGCGGGCAATTCTAAAAATACCGGCAGGCACGCAGAATGGAACCGCCCTGCGCATGAGGGGGCAGGGCATGCCGAGTCTTCGCGGTGGGAATAAAGGCGACTTATACGTGAGGGTAGGAGTCGAAGTTCCCGTGAAATTGAGCGAGGCCCAGCGAAAGAAACTGGAAGAGTTTGCGCTTCTTTGCGGCGACGATTGCAACAAGCCACAGGAGCCGTTTTATAAAAAATTCTTTTAGGCTGTTGCCAAAGAGCGCGCGGAGGTCAGAATCCGCGCGCTCTTTTTTGAATATGCAGCTCTCGTAAAATTTTAGCTTTGAAGAGGCAAAAAAAGCTTCCTATAGCTTGCCATTTATAAATAATAAGACGGTTTTTAATGTGAAGGGCTTATGGGCACATATTTCCCGCGGCGGCGTTAGCGCCGGATCGGATATCGAGGCGACGGCAAAAATTTCCGTCAGCGGCGGCGTGGCGGTAATGAGCGTTAATGGAGATTGGCTCTTGTCGAAATCGCGCACAGGCGTGAAAAAAATAGAGCGCGATTTAACAAAATCAAACTGCAGCCGGCTGACTTTTGACACAAAAGGTTTGGGAGCATACGATTCAGCGCTGATCTGCATGTTGTTTCGCTGCTACGAGTTGTGTTTGCAATGCGGGATAAGTTTTGACATGTCCGCGCTTCCCGCGGGTCCGCGCAAGCTTTTGCGGCTGGCGGTTGCGGTTCCCGAATCCGAGGCGATGAGGAAAAATTCCTCAGGCGGCAATATTATAAACAAAATCGGGACTCGTGCGATAGACGCCTATGGAGCCCTTTACCAGCAGGTTGGTTTTGTCGGGGAGGTTTCGATAGCTTCAATTGCGGCAATTATGGGGAGGGCGCGCTATCGCCTGAGGGATTTGCTTGTAATAATGCAGCGCACTGGGCCTGAGGCTTTGCCCATAGTCGCTTTAATAAGTTTTCTCGTGGGCTTGATCCTCGCTTTTGTCGGCGCGATACAGCTTGCGAAATACGGTTCCGAGATATTTGTGGCGGACTTGGTCGGCATAGCGATGGTTCGCGAGATGGGAGCTATAATGGTGGGAATAGTAATGAGCGGCCGGACTGGGGCTGCTTTTGCCGCCGAGCTCGGTTCAATGAAGGTAAACGAAGAAATATCTGCCTTTAAAACCTTCGGAATATCTCCTATACAGTTTCTCGTAATTCCCCGCATATTAGCGCTTGTTCTAATGATGCCGATCCTTACGATTTTTTCAGACATAATAGGCATGTTGGGCGGAATGGCGATAGGCTTGGGAATGTTCGACATCAGTTTCGACCAGTATATCAACCGCACAATGAATGCCTTAAACCTAACGCAAATATCGACGGGATTCGGCAAGAGTTTCGTTTTTGGGGTAATTGTGGCAGTGATAGGCTGTCAAAAGGGATTGACTTGCGACAACAGTTCATCGGGCGTCGGACAAGCCACGACAAACAGCGTCGTGCAAAGCATAACATGGATAATAGTTGCGGACGCTTTGTTCGCGGTGATTTTTGCCATATTTGACATATGAGGTCCAATTGCGACATTTCTTTGAATGGGGCTGCCGGGGCTGCGGGTGATTTTCCCGTGGGGACCGGTTCTGCGAGTTGCGGAACTGGTGGCGGAGTTCTAGTTGGAGCTTCTAAAAAGATGGCCGGCGATGCTGTCGGCGCATTGGCAGGATCGCCCGGCGGCCTGTCCGATGAAATTTTCAGGGTGGAGAATCTGACGATGGCTTATGGCGACTACGTAGTCATGCGCGATCTGAATTTCAGCGTGAAAAGGGGAGAAATATTTTTTATAATGGGCGGGAGCGGATGCGGTAAGAGCACCTTGTTGCGCCACATGATAGGTTTGCTGAAACCCGCCAAAGGCGCGATATGGTATATGGGAAAGAACTTCTCCGAAGCCTCTGACGATGATAGGGCGGGCATGCTCCGCCAGTTCGGAGTGCTCTATCAAGGCGGCGCGCTTTGGACGTCTATGACTCTTGCCGAGAATGTCGAGCTCCCTTTGAGGGAGTTCACGAATGTGTCGGACAGCGATGCTGCGGACATAGTGGATTTAAAGCTGTCCCTTGTTGGCCTGAACGGTTTTGGAGCGTTTTATCCCTCCGAGATCAGCGGGGGCATGTGCAAGCGCGCAGGTCTGGCGCGCGCGATGGCGCTCGATCCCTCGGTGCTATTTTTCGACGAGCCTAGCGCCGGTTTGGACCCGATATCTTCGCATAGGCTCGACGAGCTTATAGTTCAGATGCGCGACAGCTTGGGGGCGACAGTGGTTGTCGTTTCGCATGAGCTTGCGAGCATATTTGCCATCGCAGACAGGGCTTTATTTTTGGACGCCGGATCGCATACGCAGGCTGCAGTCGGCTCTCCCCGCGAACTTGCCGATTCGGATAATCCGGCGGTTCGCATATTTATGAATCGCGGCGTGGATCCGCGGGCAAAAGAAGGCAGTAGATTATGAAAAACAGCGTAAATCCCGTCGCCATAGGAATGTTTGTTCTCGCCGGTGCTGTCATAGCAGTTTGTGCGGTGATGGTTTTCGGTGCGGCGAAATTCTTTTCAAAGACGGCGGACTTCGTTTCGTACTTCTCGGAGAGCGTGAATGGACTCGATGTCGGCGCTCCGGTAAAATACAAAGGCGTCGCGATAGGGAGGGTCGAGAGCATAAGGATAAGCATGACGACTTCCGACATAAGGGAGAGCACGGTGGCGGTGGTATATTCCCTCGATTCGGACGTTATACGCCGCAAGACGGGAGGCGAAGTCGACAATCTTGACGATTGGGTGGATCTGCAAATAAAAGATGGAATGCGCGCAAAACTAAATTACCAGAGCATAGTGACCGGAATGCTTTACATAGAACTCGACTATATCGCCGCGCCCGATGAAAAATACGACCTCAACTATGCCGGGTTCCGATTCAAGGAGATTCCGAGCGCGCGGACAGGTTTGGCTGAATTGGTTAAAGCCGTTGAGACGACTATAGAAGAAGTGTCTCAAATCAAGTTTAAAGAAATAGGGGACAACATCAACCGGATTCTGGTCAAGATAGACCAAAAGATCGATCAAATTGACGCGAAGACGATAAACGACGAGCTTGTCAGCGGATTATCAAATATGAACGCTATCCTCGAGAATCCGAATATCGACAAATCTCTTGAGGACTTGGATATCTTGCTTGTGGAATCCAGAAAATTTCTTTCTGAAAATTCTGCCAAGTTTGAAAAGCTCTCCGAATCTGCGAATGTATTTTTGGACAATATAAACACAATAGTAGCGCCGCAATCGCCTATGCGCTTTGAGCTGGCGATGCTCTTGAGGTCTCTCAACGAGTCGATGTCGGCAATTACAAACTTTATAGACTATCTCCAGCGCAATCCGAGTTCCATAATTACGGGAAAGGCGGGCGCTTTGATAAACAAACAGTGAAAGGCCTTAAAAGATGAATCTTAGATGTTTAATTTCCCTGATCGTTCTTCCTGCTGCCTTGTGCGGCTGCTTGGGGGGATTTCTCGAGCCTAAACAGGATCCAACCGTTTTTTACATCATGACTTCGGACGCGAACGCGCCGCAGCGGGATATTCCCAAAAATACAATCGTAAATTTCCTTCCGGTTTCCATTCCGTCCTATATGGCGCGGGCGCAAATCGTCACGCGCACCGAGGGCGGGGCGGTTGAAATATCTGAATTTTTCCGCTGGGCGGAACTGCCGAACGGCGGTTTTGTGCGGGTCATTTCGGACAATATATCTTCGGCTTCGGATAATCTCGAAGTTTATGCATATCCGGCTGTGTCCGGACAGGCGAATCCGCTGGTTTTGCGCGTGTACATAAGGGAGTGCGTCGGAGAGCTTTCCAAGCAGCTCGAGTTTAAAGGGCAGTATTCATTGTCGGAATCCATATC
This sequence comes from uncultured Verrucomicrobiota bacterium, assembly GCA_949298545.1. Taxonomy (GTDB): domain Bacteria; phylum Verrucomicrobiota; class Verrucomicrobiia; order Opitutales; family Intestinicryptomonadaceae; genus Merdousia. Next base: position 10,272 of record CASFWX010000053.1, read on the forward strand.
GCAAAGGCCGTTTGCCGAGTGCGATTTCGACTATGAAATTCCCTGCGGAGCCACGCACGCGGATTATGTAAAGAGCATAGACGCCGCTCTTGCAAAGCTCGCATCCGAGATTAGCGCGGCGATAGAATCTCATATCAAAGGACAGAAATAATGAAAATAGGATTATTGTTTTCCGGACAGGGAGCGCAATGTGTCGGAATGGCCAAGAGCCTTTACGATTCCTGCGCTTCCGTCAGAGAGTTGTTCGAGCGCGCCGACAGCGCGCTCGGGTATAAGATATCGGAGTTTTGCTTCTGCGGGCCGATGTCCGAACTTACAAAAACGAGCGTTTGCCAGCCGGCGCTCTATTTGCACGGGATTGCTGTCGTAACGGTCATGCGCGAACGCGGAATGTTGGAGGGTCTGCCTTCGGCGGCTCTCGGCCTTTCGCTTGGCGAGCTGACTGCCCACGCCGTCGCAGAAACTTACGATTTTGAAACGGGTTTAAAAATCGTTGCCGAGCGCGGGCGCCTCATGCAGGCGGCTTGCGACGCTTCAAAAGGAGCAATGGCAAGCCTCATAGGAGGGGATAGGGACAAGGTTTTCGAGATATGCGCTCGAAACGGCATAGACGTGTCCAATCTGAATTGCCCTGGGCAGACTGTCATATCCGGAGAAGCGGAAAAAGTGGAGCGCGCCGTGGCGGAGGCGAAAGCTTTGGGGATATTTAAAATGGTAGTGCCCTTGAAAGTAGCTGGAGCATACCATAGTAGGCTTATGGAGCCGGCGCGGGCGGCGTTTGAGGAATATTTAGGGGAAATTCAATTCAAGGCGCCCCAAACGGCGGTTTTTACAAATGTTACCGGAAAGCTCGTTTCCGACCCTGCGGAGGTCAAGTCGAATCTCGTAAAACAAGTAGTGAGCACGGTCCGTTGGGAGGATTGCGTTCGTTCGGCCATTGATGCTGGCGTAGAGTCATTTTACGAGTGCGGCCCGGGCGGAGTCTTAGCCGGAATGATGCGCAGGATAGACAAGACCCGCCCCGTAAAATCTCTTGCCGAAATTGCGGATTTCGCGTAAATTAAGCTTTACGAAAACGAAAAAGCCTCTATTTATTCTTGGTTTTATTTTGAAGCGGAGTATTGCCTGGGCGCGAGCTTGTGCTAGTCCGCTTGAATTA
>CASFWX010000054.1 GCA_949298545.1 uncultured Verrucomicrobiota bacterium
GGGCGCGCTGGATTCTCCGGTGGTGTGACTGTAAATAAGGGCACTCTTTTGTTCAATTCCGCCAACGACAGGGCAAACGGAATAAACAACGGAGTTGCGGAGAACACCAAGCTGTACACGCACGGCGATTTGGAAATGAACGGCGGGACCTTCGGTTTCTATTTCAGGTCGAACGCGTCGACAGGAGGCTCTTGGAGCTTTAACAATATCTATTGGAAAGACGGCACGATACAGCTATGCGTTTACGAGTCCGGGGTTGACGTGATAACGCTCGACCAGCTCGATGGGTCTGGCGGAGCGCTGATGAGCAGATCCGGGGATGTTTCTGCGATGAATTTCGACTTTATAGGGGCTGAAAATTCGGCATACCTGATAGAGGGGTCTCGGAAGATAATCTCATGGAGCTCGTATGACGAGAGCATTCAATACACAGCCGACAATATATTTTCATACGGTCTGGAATACGAGGCTATCTTTGAGGCCCGCGCGGACGGCTTGTACGTTCAGTATGTGGCAGTTCCTGAGCCTGCGTTGGCTGCGGCGTTATTTGGGGCGTTTGCCGTTGGCATGGCGCTCGTCCGCCGCCGCAGGTAAGTCGCGCCATTTAAGCTTTGATTCTTTACGAGCGCCCGCTAAAAACGGGCGTTTTTTATTATTTTTGCAAATATGCAAAGTGTGCAAATATTTAGTATTAAAAAATATTATTTCATATTTAAGTAGGGGGATCGATAAGCCGTTTAAAAAAACATATTTCCATAGATGGAAGATTTTTTTAAGTTTAAATGATAAATTAGGGAATTTGTCAGCAGTTTGACGGCTGGAAAAAATATGGGATAAAGAATACAAAAAAAAGCTTGCAAGAGGCGAAGCTATCAGTAGCTTGCAAATCTTTAAAAATTCTTTGGATTGTCCCTATCGTCTAGTCCGGTCCAGGACATTGGATTTTCATTCCAAGAACCGGGGTTCGAATCCCCGTGGGGACGCCAGAGGATAAAAGAGAGCCCGATGAAAATCGGGCTTTTCTGTTTTGTCTGGAGCGCGTGTGGAATTGCCTCGAGACATGCGTTGAAGAGAAAATTCTTTAGCGCTTTGCATTCTTAAAATTGTTTCTTCCGCCGCTAATCTTCAGGTTATGTCGCAAGTTTTTTCTTTTGCCGGAAAAATATAAAATTGACTCGCTTTGAATTATCGCAAAAATTTCCATAAACAAACAAAGATTTCAACATAAGATAAAAATAGACCATGGCGAATAAGACTTATTTGGCGGTAGATCTCGGAGCTGGCAGCGGACGTGTAATGGCGGCGCGCTACAACGGAAAGAGCATTGCGTTGGAGGAGGTGGCGCGTTGGAACAGTGCGCCGGTGAAAGTTGGTGATTCCTTCCATTGGGACGCTCCCGCGATTTTTAATGATATAGTGTGCGGAGTCCGCAAGGCTCGCTCGCTTTACGGAGACGAGATAGTGAGTCTGGGAATAGACACTTGGGGTGTCGATTACGGGCTGTTAGGCGGCGATGGGAAACTTTTGAACTTGCCATATATATACCGCGATGCCAGGACAGGCGGCATGATGGAGAAAGTCTTCGAGAAAGTGCCGAAAGACGAGATATACGCATTGACCGGGATTCAATTCATGTTCTTTAACACGCTCTACCAGCTGATGGCAGAACTTGAGGGCGGCGGAAATATCGACAAGGCAAAAGATTTTTTGATGATGCCCGATCTCTTTGCCTACATGTTTACCGGGGAAAAATTTAACGAGCGCACGAATGCGTCCACGACGCAGTTCTACAATCCGTTCAAGCGCGATTGGGATTTTTCGATACTGGACAGGATAGGAGTCGGGAGGGGCATGTTCAATAATGGATTTGCCGAGTGCGGGACGGTCATAGGCAAAGTGCTGCCCGAGTTGCGCTCTGATATAGGCGGTTTAAATGTTGTGGCTGTGGCGAGCCACGACACTGCGTCCGCCGTCGCCGCCACTCCCACTTTAGAAGAAGTTCCCGCCTATATAAACAGCGGGACTTGGTGCCTTCCCGGGCTCGAGCTTTCCGAACCGATAGCCACGCCGGAAGCTTTTAAGGAGAATTTTACGAATGAGGTCGGCGTAGGCGGGACTATAAGATTTCTGAAAAATGTCACGGGAATGTGGCTCGTGCAAAAATGCAAGGAGGCGTGGCAAAGGGAGGGCAGGGATATGTCGTATTCCGAACTCGAGGAGGCGGCTGCACGCGCGGAGCCGGGCCGCACGATTTTCGATACCGACGCTCCAGATTTTGTCATGCCAGACGACATGCCGAAAGCCATAGAAAACTATTGTTCTTCCCATTCCATACCTGTTCCCCGCAACCAGGGCGAGATGTTCCGCTCCATACAAGAGAGCATCGCCGACAAATACGCGAAAGTGTTTAAGAGGCTTGAGAGGCTGTCCGGGAAGAAGGTTTCGCAGATAAACGTCATGGGCGGCGGTTCCCGCGACGCCATGCTAAACCGTCTGACACAGGAGGCAACTGGTTGCAAGGTTGTTGCCGGCCCGGTCGAATCGACGGCTTACGGCAACGCCCTCGTGCAGATGATGGCTTCTGGCGACATATCATCGCTGCGCGAAGGGCGCTCAATTTTAGCCGACAACCGCGCGGATTGAAGTTTCGGTAGGTGTCCTTCAAAAAGAGTTTTCAAAAGCCCCGCGGATTTGGATCGCTGCGCCGAGGCAGGCAGCCGTGTCTTTTCGCATTTTTGCCCAACCTGTGCGTATCAGGATTGCTCCTTTTAACAGCTTGAAGCTGCTGCTGCGGAAGGGGGAAATCGCGGTTTTGGGTTCTAAAAAAAACTCGCAATGGGCGCGAAATGGTGTTTTCTTGCATGGATAAATTATGCCCGAGAAACCGACAGAGCCGATAATCAGCGTTCGCAATCTGCATCATTCCTACAAGGAGGGCGACGGTGTAAAGGAGGTTCTCCACGGAATAAACCTGGACTTTTACCGGGGGGAAATCGTGATAATAATGGGGCCCTCCGGCTCGGGAAAGTCCACGCTTCTGAAACTGATAGGAGCGCAGCTGACGCTTCAGGACGGAGAGATAAGAGTGGGGCATTCGCAGCTTCAGGGGGCGTCTCCTAAAAAGCTTATGAAGATACGCCGCAACCTCGGATTTGTCTTTCAGAGCCACCATCTTTTAAATTCGATAAAGGTAGTTCAAAATGTCCAGCTCCCCTTGGCGTTTGATCCTTCGGCTTCCGCCAGAAGTTCGCGCGAACGCGCGCTTGAGGTTCTAAATACCGTCGGAATAGCGGATCAGGCGGAGAAGTATCCGCCGCATTTGTCTGGCGGACAGCGCCAGCGCGTTGCAGTTGCGCGCGCACTCATACGCAATCCGCGCATTGTTTTGGCGGACGAGCCTACGGCTTCGCTCGATCAAAAGAGCGGGCGTGAAATAGTGGAAATTATCAGGAAGATGGCGAAGGAGCTCGGGGTCACAGTAGTCTTGGTGACGCACGACAACCGGATACTCGATATCGCCGACCGCATTGTCCATCTCGTGGACGGAAGAATTCAGGACGAATAATGAAGCCCGAAAAATGGAATTCAAGGTTGGGTGTGATTCTTGCGGTTGCCGGGAGCGCTGTGGGGCTTGGGAACTTCCTCAAGTTCCCCGGGCAGGTGGCGATGTACGGCGGAGCGGCCTTCATGATTGCGTACGTGGCGTCTTTTTTTGTGATAGGACTTCCCATATCCATAGTTGAATGGACGATGGGCAGACACGGCGGAGCCAACGGATACAATTCTCCGCCGGGAATTTTGGGATTTTTCTGCCGCAGCAAGAAGATGGCGTACGTGGGCCTCTTGGGCGTTCTCATGACGCTCATGGTTTATTGCTATTACATCTACATAGAGGCATGGTGCCTCGGGTACGCGTTTAATTTTGCGGCGGGTTCGTTGAGCTTCAATTCTCTCGAGGAGTCGGCGGGGTTTTTCGGCAATTTCATAGGTGCCGGAGAAAACGGATCGGCGATTCGCCTCGGAACGGACGGGGTGATGGTGTTTTTTGCGGTGTCGTTTGCGCTGAATTTCTGGCTGATACACAGGGGTGTGTCGCGCGGGATTGAGCTGTTTTGCAAATACGCCATGCCGACTCTCGTAGTGCTGGCAATAATTTTGGTGGTGCGCCTGCTCACAATGGGAAGCGTGTCGCCCGACCACCCGGAGCGTTCTATAAATCAGGGGCTTGGGTTTATGTGGAACCCAGTTAAAGTGGTTCTCGAGCAGCGCGAGTCTTCCGCTTCTCCGTGGGTTGAAGTTCGGCAACTTGTAGGCGATGCCGAGATAGAGGCGGTTTCCGCGGATATCAAAAAGTCTTCAGGCGGCGCGCCAGCGCTTGATATGCGCATTCGCAGAATATCGGTTTTTGAGCAGCTCATGAATCCGTCGATATGGATAGCGGCGGCGGGGCAGGTCTTCTTCAGCCTCACTGTCGGGTTCGGAGCGATTATGACATACGCCAGTTATCTCAAGAGGCGGGACGACATCGTGCTCAGCTCGCTGACCTCCTGTTCGGCAAACGAGTTTTGCGAGGTTTGCTTGGGAGGCCTCATAACCGTGCCCGCGGCGGTGGCGTTTTTTGGCGTTTCCGGGGCGATAGGAGCGGGGCTCAGCCTTTTCGACCTCGGATTTAAAGTGCTTCCACTGTTCTTTGTATCTATGCCTTTGGGGCAGCTTTTCGGCTTCCTCTTTTTCTTCCTGCTCTTTCTGGCGGCAGTGACGAGCTCGCTGTCAATGCTTCAGCCGGGCTTGGCGTTCATTGAGGAGTCGATGAAATTGCGGAGAAACTTTTCCACGCTCTTGCTCGGCGTCATCGCCGTATTTGTGTCGGGGTTTATCGTATACTTCTCGGCGGGATTGAAGGCTATGGACACCATGGATTTTTGGATGGGGCAGGTGGCGATTTATTTCTTCGCTATGATTCAGGTGATGGCATTTGCATGGCATTTCGGAGCCGCGCGCGGAATGCGGCTTGCAAACGAAGGATCGGATATAAAGCTTCCGGCGTTTTTTGGGGCTCTCGTGAAATATATTACGCCGACGATATTGCTCGCGGTTTTCCTATTCTGGCTGGCTAAAGACGTGTTCGGAGTTGTCGGCGGCGGGAAACTCAGTCCGTATATTGCGGATTTGGTCGGCTCCGAAACATCGGGGGCAAATCCCGTCGCGTGGATGACTGTGTTTATTATCGCGGCGGTTTATGTGTTTTTCGCGCTCGTGCTATTTTCGTCCCGTCGCTACGATAGGCTTTTGTACGGAAAGCGCTCGTTTCGGGACGCCTTTTTTAACCGTTCGGAAACTCCATCGGAAAGCGAAAGCGCGGTTTCGGCGGGCGGATTTTGGAAGTTTTTTAATTTGAGGAAGGGAAGCGCTTTCCTTTCAGTTGGGCGCATCGCTTCAAGCTTGGCAAAACGCCGCGCGGACAAACGGAAAAAGGAGGAAAAATAAAATGACACTCGGAGGTTGGATAGCCTTTGTCGTATCAATGGGGCTTTTTACGGGAATGTTTGTCTGGTGCATATGCAAGGTCCTGTCGGTGGACCGCTCAGAATCTGCGCGCTCCAAAGGGTCCGGCAATGCGCGCGCCGATTAGCTTCCGCCTTTGAACAATTTTGAAATGTCTCCCATGGGAAGCTCTTTGAGGGTTGGAATCCCGTCGGGAGACGATATGTGCCCGGGACATTCCAGAAGTTCCGATAGGAGTGCGGTCGCGGACAATTCGTTGCATTCAAAACCCGCCGCGCCCATGCGGGAAACTGCCATGCGCGCAAATAGCTCGTCTGAGACGCGTTTCTTCTTCATGCCCCGCCCTTCGTCGCGGGCAAGGCTTACGAAGTCGCGCACGAAATTTTCGGCATCGCCGATTTTCATCCAGTCGGGTATGGCGGTTATCTTATAAAAGTCCCTGCCGAAATTTTCTATCTCAAATCCGCATGCGGCGAAGTATTGGGCGTTTGCCTCGAAATATTCCGAGTCTCCGCGGTCGAGCTTTAGGGATATCGGCATCAGGAGCATTTGCGATTTTTTTTCGGCGTTTCCCATCGACTCCATAATTCGCGAATATTTCACTCGCCGCAGGGCTGAGGAAATAGACATCAGCACGAGGCCTTTTGCCGATTCAAAGAGCGCGTACCGCCTGTCGAAGCATCCTATGTAGCGCCAATCGGGAAGGCGCGCCTTTCGTGGAGTGGGAGAAATCGGCGCTTGGGCATCTTGGGCCGCTAATGGGGGATATTGCTCGAAGATTTTTTTCGCGTCCCTTTGAAGCATCGATATGGGGGAATTTTCGGGAGCCTTCTTCGCTTCGCGA
>CASFWX010000055.1 GCA_949298545.1 uncultured Verrucomicrobiota bacterium
AATTAGCAAGGCTTTTTCAGAGGCGAATCTCCGCAAAGCGTGCGTGAAAGCCAGATGCCACATTTTATAGAGTCCCCGCCTTCGCCCGCACCCAAAAATATAGCCGAGCCAAATTCCCAAGGGCTCGTCTCTTATTCCCCAATAAAATCCTACTGGATATTAAAGAGGCTGCGGAGAATATTCAAAATAAGATTCTCCGTTTATAGTTACGGTGGTTTCTACGACCTGGTAGTCCACGCCGTAAACGCCAAACTCTGGGAAGCGGAGCATATTCTTTCTATTAGTGTCCTCCGCGCCAGTAGCAGTTCTAAAAATAGTCTCCTTGCAATAAAAATGGTCTTCTCCGAGTTTATAGTTGCGGAACTCCACCCACGTGGCGCCCACATTTAAATACCTTTGGTAATACGACAGGCTCTGGCATGTGAAAGACTGCTCGCCCCCGTTGCCAAAATCTATGACGCCGATAACCCCAGATGTCACCATACCGGCATCGCTTTTGTTAAAATATATGCGCCTGACGCTCTCGCTATAACCGTTGAGATCGAGCACTCCGGCCACCAGGGAGGAATCGTCCGGGCGGTTCGATATTGGAGTTCCAAAACGAAGCTCCATAATCGGATCTATCTGGTTGTCGCGCATTAGGCAAACATATGCGCGGTTCTGCAATGTAAAGACCTGCCTGTCGGTGCTTGTAGAAACGCTAGAAATCGCGTATGCGCCTGGAGACTTATCGAGGTAAAGCCTTACATAAGATGCGACAAAAGTCGCCGTATTGGTCTCCGTTCCCATGACCCAAATGGATCCGACAGTTTGAGTCTCCGACGGATCGTCGGCTATAAATTGAACGGTTCCCAAACCCGTCAACTGGCTTTCTATATTTATATTTCCCGCTTGATAGGAATTGGTTCCGCTCTGTGTGCGGGCTTTGGCTGCAAACTGCAAAGTTGCCGTTGAGCTCTCCTTGCCCAGCATGGATATTGTCTTACCGGAAAAAATCAGCGCCGAGTCCGATGAATTCAATATGGTGACGGTAGCGGACCCGGAGGTTCTGTCAGCTATTGCCAAGTTTATATAAAATGTAAAATCTATGCTGTTGGCATATTTTGCGATAATATCCACCTGCGAACGGTTGTCGACTTTTACCGTGTTAAAAGTGAGAGTTCTATCGCTTCCTCTAAACTCCGTAGGTATGCCGCCATAAGCGGACACTTCAAACTGTCCGACGCTATAATCCCCGTCTAGATTTATGTACTTGTTGTTATTGTCGATATTGGCAGAACCGTTAGCCCCGCTGTTTGTGGCCAATCTGACTTTACCGCTTGCCGTCGGCAAGGAATCCGCCAAAACAGTATTATAATAGGGGTTTGCCGGCAGAGACTTCGACCAATTATTGAGATTCCCGTAGTTGCGATTGTTTGTTTGCGCAGTTCCAGTGGCTTGGTTTATTCCGCGCGTAAACCAAAATTCGGTAGCTCCGAAAAGAAGAGATCCCGAAACAAGCAAAAGCGTAAAAAAAAGTTTAAATTTTATCATAAATCTCCTTCGTGGAACGGCAAAGTTCCGCATTTACGGCATACAGTCTGGTACCTTATCCGCGATTGTCAAACATCATTCTCGCTTTTTTAATAGATTCGCCCCACAGCTCAATGCACACTTGAATAGCCAGAAACAAGTCATCTGAGATGAAAATTTTTATTGAGACTTGAATGTTAGTATGCAATAAAAGTCGAAAATATGGATTTCAATCTCAGGAAGATATTGAAAGCGCTTTTGTTTTCCACCAGCGAACCGCTTTCAATAAAAGACGTTCAGTCAGTCATAACCCGCTACCATCAAGAGGAGTCCGCGCATAAGTCGCGCGCGGAACAACATGCCCCGCAAAGCGAATCTGAAGGCGCATACGCCGACAACCTGGAACCCGGCGATATCGAAAACGAACAAACTGTGATTGAGGACATATTTGCCCAAGTCCCGACCTTGCTAACTGCAACTCAAATACGAGAAGCCATGGAGGAAATAGCCGCCGAACTCGAAAGCTCCTCTGAGGTTTACCGGCTTTTGCAAAGTTCTTCAGGATTTAAACTGGCGATATCGAAAGAATACGCCGATTGGATAAGGCTCTTGCGCAATGACCCGCGCCCGCAAAAGCTCACGCGAGCCGCTCTCGAGACACTTGCAATAGTCGCTTATAGGCAGCCTGTCACCCGCGCGGAAATAGAGGCCATACGCGGCGTCAGCGCCGATTCCGCAATAACCAGGCTTATCGAACGCGAGCTCATCTACATCAGCGGGCGAGCCGATTTGCCCGGGCGCCCCATTCAATACTCCACAACGCAAAACTTTTTGGACTATGTCGGCATAAACTCGATAGAGGAGCTCCCCGCTTCAGACGTGCTGACTCCAAACCAAATATCGGAATGGATAATGCGCGCGAGTTCCCCGTCGGGAATAGGGGATAGGGACGTAGGCCTTCCCGAAGAGGAGAACCTAAGTGGCGGCGGAGTAGAAAACGCGCAAAGCGAAACTTCCCACGCGGCGAATCACGCGGAAAGAGCCGGACAAGAAGAAACGGGCGGAGAGCCGCAATTAAGAATAGGAGACGGCAAATTTCCAAGCGACGCCTCCGAAAGCGCGGGAGCGCAGGAAGAATTTGAAAATTCGCCAGACGACTTGGACGCCGACGAAAAAGGATCCTACGGAGACTAATATTATGGACAAAGAAACACTGCGCGGCGAGATAGATTCAATAGACCGCAAAATTCTCGAACTGCTTTCGGAACGCATTGAATGTGCAAAGGAAATCGGCAAGATGAAATCCGAGCTGGGCGAAGCAGTATATGCGCCGGGAAGAGAAAAACTCGTTTTCAAGAATCTGATGGACAAAAACGCGGGCAGAATTCCCGAAGACGCCCTGAAGGCAATTTATCGCGAAATTATATCCGCCTCCATATCGGCTGAAAAAAAGATAACCGTAACTTATCTTGGCCCCCGCGCAACATTTACACACCAAGCCGCAGTAAAAAATTTCGGATCGAGCGTCGACTACCGTCCTATGCCTTCCATACCCGATGTCTTTGCGGCTATAAGCGGAGGCGAATCCGACTACGGAGTTATTCCGATAGAAAATTCAACCGAGGGAGCCGTATTCCACTCTATGGACAATCTCCGCGAGAGCAACCTCTATATCGTCGGACAAGTTTACATGCCCATAGAGCACTGCCTGATTTCGCGCGGGCGCATCGATGATATCCGCAAAGTCTGCTCAAAAGACCAAGCCATTGGGCAATGCCGGCAATGGCTGCGCAGGCATCTCCCCGACGTCGAAATTGAATACGTGGAAAGCACGAGCCTCGCTGTAAAAATGGCCTCTGAAAACCCTGAAATAGCGGCAATTGCCAGTAGTCTCGCCGCAGCGAGCTATTCTATGCCAATTATCGAGCACGGAATTCAGGATATGAAAAACAACGAGACGCGTTTCCTCGTAATAGGCAGGAATCCGTCACCGAAATCAAACGGGGTAAAATATAAGACCAGCATAGTAGTATCGGTCAACGACCGCCCCGGAGCACTTTACGACGCGCTTTTGCCTTTCAACAGGCTGAATATCAACCTCACAAGAATAGAATCGCGCCCCAGCCGCAAAAAAAACTGGGATTATTATTTCTTCATAGATTTTGAGGGCCACTGGGACGATGAAAACACAAGAGCCGCCGTAGCCGAACTGCAAAAGGCGCTCCCCATGATAAAGTGGCTGGGCAGCTATCCGATTTAACCAATTACCATATCGCAATGGCGCGGTTTAAAGTAAAAGCGATTCCAAACGCGAAAAAAAACGCCGTTGTCGGAAGATACGGCGACGCCGTAAAGATAAAAATCGCCGCGCCCGCAAACGACGGCAAAGCAAACTCAGAATTGACCGAGTTTCTCGCCGGCTTGCTTTCCCTGCGGAAATCGGACATTTCCATAATTTCCGGAGAAAGTTCGAGAGATAAAATCATAGAGGCTAATATATCGAAAGAAGATATAGAAAAACTCTTTTCCCCGCGGGACCAAGCCAAAATTTGAGCCTCCGCTCACCCCTGAACGCACCGAAATTCGCGGCAAGGCGCTTTAAGATGGCGCGCCGAATTTTTAATAGAGAAAATATTTTGAACTATCCTTCCGGAATTGAGCGCATTTTTTATTCCATTCCGCGACAAATTTTTCGACATCGGCATTTTTCCCCTTGAGAGAAATCTCCCTCCACCAGTCGGCGGAACCCGTATGCTTGTTAAAAAGCAGCTTTTCTGATTCGCCCGCCGCCGCAAAGGGATTGCCCTTTGAAAACTCGCAAGCAAGCTTCATCATATAAAAACTAAGCTCTGTCGGGCGAACGAGATTCCAACTGTCGACAATTACATACAGCCCCCGTACTTCCCTGCCCTTTACATCTTTGGTTTTTACCGGGCGGTAGGACAATCCGCGTATGTTGAATTTTTTTAATGCTTCGCGTATCTGCTCGGGAGACTTTTCAGGATATGTAAGCATTCTGAAAGGATAAGCTGTTCCATAGCCGTGCTGAAAACCGCCCAACTGGCAGCCGAGTCCCGTCATCGCATATCCGAAGGCCGCCGAAACTGAAGGCACAGCCGGACTCGTAGCAACCCACCCGAGACCGGTGTCGGTCCAAAGCATTTCGCGCTTCCAGCCGCGCATTGGAATCACCGTCAGTTTGCCAGCGCGCTGGGCTTTTAAGGAAATATCCATAGCGCCTGTTTTCGCCTTCGCCCACCTTGCAAGTTCTCCTATCGTCAATCCGTGCACATACGGGATCTCAAACATTCCCACATAGCTTTTAAACTCAAGGTCGAGCATGGGCCCGTCTACTTTTATTCCGCCGAGTGGATTCGGCCTGTCAAGAACAAGCACTTCCTTGCCGTTTTCAAAGCACGCCTCCATTGCGCGCAACATGCAGCTTATGTAAGTATAGGAACGCGCGCCTACGTCCTGAAGGTCGATTACTAAAACATCGATTTTTGAGAGCATCTCAGGAGTCGGCTTGCGGTATTTCCCGTAAAGAGAATAAACCGGAAGGCCAGTTTTAGAATCGACCTTGTTTAATACCGGAACATTTGCTTTTTCATTCCCATAAATGCCGTGTTCCGGACCGAACAGCGCAACCAATTTTACCCCGCGCGCCCCGCGCGCCCCGCGCAACACCTCTATCGTGCTCTTTCCCCATCGATTGACCCCGGCAGGATGCGTAAGAAGCCCAACGCGTTTTCCCTTTAACGGAGCAAAATCCATACTTTGCAAGACGTCCACCCCGAGCATGATGCGAGGAGATTCAACCCGCCCGCACAATCCGGGATTTGAAACAAATAAAAAAGACAAAATCAACAACAAGTATTTTTTAATTTTATCAAACATTCTTTTGTCCAAATTTTTATAATAAGTCGATTCCTTAGCGGCTTTTTCAAACGAAAACCGCATACCCCGCCTTCTGCCGTCCGTTTTAAAGCGGATTTGAAAAAAACTGAACTTTTACGCGCAGCTTTCAACCATTTTTTCAAATCTGCAGAATTTCACGATGCTAATAATTATATTAAAATATTAAAAATAGAGAAAAATTGTCTCACTTAATGACGTAAAGTCTCATATTAGCGCCCTTAAACCTGTAGCCAGAAAAAACGTATTAAGACCACATGAGATTGATTTCAAGCTACATAAGCTCCAGAAAAACAACGGGCATAAAATCGGTTATTAAAAGATAATTCGCCAAATACGGCGAACCATAGCAAGAAAGGTAAACGGCATGAGCCGTAAAATAAAACATGAGCGCACTATTAGAAAAGACGACAGCCAAAACAAAAGTTCTCAACCGCCGTCAGCAGGCGCTTTTTATAAAATACTATCCAATCGTCAAAAAAGTCGTAAACTCGATGCGGACAAAGCTTCCCGCTTACGCTGATTTGGACGAACTTCATTCAGCGGGCGTCTCCGGGCTGGCAGACGCAATTTCACGCCTCGACCCGTCAAGGGAAAAAACTTTTGCCGGATATGTATCTACAAGAATCAGGGGCGCTATAATAGACGAGCTTAGAAGCCTCGATTATATGTCGCGCTCGGCGCGTTCCGATGCGAAAAACATCGACCGCACGCGCGAAGCCATGGAGCAAAAACTGGGGCGTACGCCCACAGACGAAGAATTGCGCAAAGAAATGAAAATAGATAAAAAGCGTTTTGACAAGATCATGCTGCGCACACAAACATGCTCTTTCATTTCACTAAACGACACGTCCGACTCTTCAGAATCTCCCAATTCACCAGCCATCGCCGATTCTATCGCAGACGAAAACACTCGAACTGCCGTCGAAAACGCTGAACGCAGGGAGATGGCAGAAAGCGTGCGCAAAAACATCTCCTCCCTTCCAGAAAAGCAAAGGCGCGTACTTGAAGGATATTACTTTCAGGAGAAAAAACTGGGAGAGATTGCCCGCGAATTTGGCCTAACCGAAGCGCGCATATGTCAAATCCATTCGCAAGCTTTGAACTCGCTAAGGCCCAAGCTAATTAACTGATTTTATCTTTAAACTTTCCCCATGCCGCGCGCTTGTTTTTAAGAATGAGCGCGCGTTTAATTTATCGCGTTTCCCTCCCCTGCGATTTTGCGCGCGATGCGTGTAAAATCCGCTTCAAACTCCTCGACGCGCTAATAGACGCCTGGATATAGCTGATGGGTATTGTCGCCCCTATGCGTCACATTTTACTCCCCTGCTAAGGCTAAATAAAAAGCCCTTGGATATCGAATCCACCCCTTCCCGGGGCAATCCCGCCAATCTTTCGATTCTTGGATAATGCGCGCTGAAACTTTTCAAACTTCCTTTCGGGAAACTAATATTTAATAGGCCGAAAAAATATATGAACAAAAGTTAAAGCTATAAATTTCGAAAGACATTTGCATTATTTCTATAATAAAAAAAGACCCTCCATTTAGAAGGGTCTTTAATTTGTATTAGATTCTACTATTTTTCAGCTGGAGCAGCTTCATCTTCAAGAACGCGCTGCACAGGGCCTCCAGGGGAGATTATGACAGGATTCTGGAAGACGCTGCCTGCGCGCATTTCCTGGAATTGTTCGCGTCCTACGCTGCCTCCGGGAGATATGCGGTTTGCCGTCACAAATATCAAGAGGTTTTTCTTTTGGCGGGTTTCACCCTTGCTTTTGAAAAGCCTGCCGATGAACGGAATATCCGCAAGAATCGGAACTGAATCGTCCACACTGCGAACTTCCTCGCGAGTGAGACCGCCCATGACGACAGTCGCGCCGTCAAACACTGTCACGTTTGTGCGAACTTCGCGTATGGAGAATACAGGCTGAATAAATCCAGAGGGAACCGTAACTGTCGTACCAGCGGATAGAGCAACCGCAACGCCGCCGTATTCCATGAAGCCCTCAAATTCCGTAACCCTCGGGTTGAGCATAAGGTTTATAGAACCGTCTTCTTCGACATTGGGTGTGACTTCCATTACGACACCTACGTCGAAGGTTGTGAAGTCCTGAGGAGTACCGGGAGTAATAGTTACACCGGCAGCTGACGTCGTACCCGTGCTTGAGGAAGAACCGACGTTGGACTGCACGTCGCCCCAAGTTTCGGGATAACGCATCTGTTGCGATACTGTTATTGAAGCCGTGCTTCCGGATATTACGGTAATTTTCGGCGCACAGAGGAGGTCAGATCCCTGACGCTGTTCGAGCGCATTTACGATCATGCTTATTTCATATCCGTTAATTGCACCGAGAACTGTGTTGACAGTATTTACTGCATTCGCCGCCGTATTAATAGTTGAGGGCAACTCGGGAACGGTTTGGTCTACCAGGTAAGGATTGTCCGGCGGAGTGTATATTGTAATCGGTGAACCACCTGCTTCCGTGCTCGTGAGCGAGCGGCTCAACGGGCGATTATTGTAGTTCGTCACGCCCGAATTGTTTGTAGCATATGTACTAAACAGAATATTGTCGCCCTTTTGGACATTCCAGTTGAAGCCGAGCTCTTTCAAGACGCCTTGGTTGACCTCCATGAATTTCGCTTCAATCTCAACCTGTTTTACTTCGTTGTACCTGAGGAGAATATTGCGAACCTTATCGAGGTTGCGGCGGGTATTTGTCACCCAAAGTTTAGTTCCGTCGAACGCGAGAGTCGCTCCGGGACCAAATTCCACACCGGCTTTAATGAGGAATTGCTTGATGGGCTCCTCGTTATTTTCACTGCCTCCGACAGCTCCGCCGCCGCCGCCAAATGGGTCGTCGCTTCCGCCTGCGCCGCCGGTAGCTTTATATCCTATCATGCGGGTGACTGTTGCGCTCGTGATCGGGAAGTCCAATGTGTCCATCGTCGCCGTCGCATTATTTGCCTTGCGGATTACGACGGTGTCATTTTCGATGTCGTACTGATATCCTGCCTGCTGGGTCAACAAATCAAGTATGCGCCCTAGCGAAAGATCTCTAAGAGTGAGCGTCACGTTCTTAGTCTCGGAACCTCCGTCGAAAAGAACCATATTGACGCCCTTCTTGCCGTCAGTAGACTTGTCGTAGTCGACAGAAAGAACGGACAATGTATTGATAGCTTGGGAAAGCGGAACTCCGGGATCAGGGAAGCTGATATTGGGAATTATGATTTCGCTCAACTTGGCGTCGATATAGCTGTTGATTCTATCGCGGCCTACATCGGCTGACGTGCCGGTATATACTTGGGGACGCTGCCACGCCTTATCCACCTCGCTCAACAGACCTTCGCGGGTCGAGAGATAAGTGAGCCTTCCGCTGTCTTGAAGCTTTTCGGATATGAGGCGCTGATAAGCTTTCGCCTGTATGTTATCGGCATCTATTGTCTCAATCTGGCGGAAGGTCGAGCGCGCGCCCTGATAGTCGCCGTACAAATACTGCCTGCGGCCTTTTTCAAGAAGCGTCGACACCTTCTTCTGGCGAATCGAATAATCGGGATTTGTATCCGCTATCGTGTGGTTATAGGGATTGTCTTCAAATTTTTCCACAACTTCCACAAACTCCTGCCCCTTGGCGACATCGTCTTCAGAAGCGGCATAGTCGCCCGCGAAAGTCTTGGCTGCCTCTATGTCTCTTTCGGACATCGCTATCTTAGCGCGCTCTTTTGCCATTGTGGCTTTCGCGCGCTTGAGCTCCGCGCGGGCGTCGTCGCTCATCGGCGAATATTCGTCTGCGGGAAGCTTGTTTCCGGCGAGGGTGAGCTTGCTTGAAGCGTCGTCCCACTTGCCTGCCTCCATGAGGTCGTAAGCTTCGTCTATAAGATCGTAAGCGGCTATTATGGAAAGCTGCTGTTTGCGGACTGCCTCTGCTGTTGCCGCATCGACAGGAGCCACCTCCACGCCCTCCTCAACAACGACCTCTTCCGCTACAGCAGGAGCTGCACCGTCAGATTGCGCTTGCGATGGAGCCGCATTTTTCGCAACAGCAGGAGCTCCGCTGGCCAACACGGGCGCCTGCCCTTTACTTTGACGCTCTATGTCGCCGTTTACATCGGCGAGCATCTTTTGAACGCCCTCGTCGTTGGGAGCCAATTTTACAAGCTCTTCAAGAGCCTGCTTGGAAGCTTTCAAATCACCTCCGTCGCGAGCCTGCACAGCCGTGACCATAAGGCGGATTTTTTCCTGGGTCTTGTCCTGCTGCGCATACGATGCGCCAACGAACGCAAGGCACGCCAGCATGATGGAAGCAAGCGCTACCCGTTTCTGGATTTTGTATACTTTCATATAACCGTATATTTATAGTTTGTTTAAGATTGAAACTAATGGGTTTTTTACAAAGTTAAAGCTTTATTTTCACTTTTTTTTATTTTACAGGCTCCGTTCCCTTGTCTGACAATTTCATAGTCTGGGGCTTGATCTCCTCGCTTGAAGGTATCACCTGTACAATGGCTTCACCTTTATCAAAGTCAAGGCTCTTGACTATGTATTTCGCTCCGCCGATGTTTTTCTCTTCGCCGGCTTTTTTAACGTGCCATTGGCTCCCGTCGGAAACATTGAAAGTCATGCGCCTTTGGTCGAGAAGAACTGTTTGGCGATCGGAATACAATGTTATGTCTTTTCCAAGGCTCTTGTCGAACAATACTATTGTGACGAGATGCGATATCGTATTGTCCTTATTGTGCACGCGCTCGCGCTTAAAAGACTTTACCATGAGCCCCAAATCCAAAAGCTTTCCGGTGGAAGGCTCCTGCGCGGTAATGGGCTGGTTCAACTTTCCTATAAACCCAAGCTTGTTCGACGTATTTACAAACTGGACTACAGGCTCGCTTTCAGTCCCAAAATATCCGAGATATTTTACCGGATACGGCTCATTTGAGACTCCGCCATATTTTAAGGCGAACGCCTGTTGGGCTATTGCCTTATAATAGGGAGACTCGGTTATGAACGATCCGTCCCTATCCACCCAAATCTGGGGTGGTGTAAAGACCTGAAAAAACCATTTGCCCGCCTCGTCCTGCGCCCGCACTTCGGGCCATTCGATTTGGCTTATCTTCAGTTCGGGCACCGCTATTTCTTTCCATACTATGCCCTGCGCGGATTCGGCGAGAAGTTCTGCCGCCCGGCTTTCCACCTTTTCGACTTTCGGAGACATATGGAAATAATAATATACAGATGCGCCCAAAACGGCGAGCGCGACTATCAAGAAAATTTTGTCGTAATGTTTCATCTTTCAGCCTCTCCTATTTTTTCGACTGATCCGCGCCAGATTCGGCAACAGGGTTTGCATTTTTGACAACCTCGACGTATTCGATTACCACTGTAAATTCGGATATGTTGTCGGTTACGACCGGAGTGCGGCTGTTGGCGATTACCTCCCCCTGCATGGCGGAATCCACCGCCGGATCTACAGGAGCGGGCGACTGCTGATCCGGCGGCATACCTTGAGCCTGTTCGTCGCCCGTAGCCGTAGGTATCGCGGGTGTCCCGTCAGGATTTACCGGTGCTTCGGCAGGCGCCGGAGCGTTGCCAAATATGGCGCCGAAACCTCCCGCCGGAGCATTTTCCATTCCGGCATCTATAGGTTGAGTGGTTATTTCAGCCGGCCTAACTCCTATGCTGCGCACAACGAGCATCGCGTCGAAGTCCTTGAGCTGATTCAAAAAGCGGCGAAGTATGTCCGTATGCCCGGTAAATATAAAGCGGTACGCCAAGGTGTCCAAGCTGCCCTTCTTGCGGGCAGTTATTGCTTCGTCTATTTTAAAGTTGTCGCCCTTGGTGTCATCGCGCCTCGTCCGGGCAAGCCTCAACGGGCGGCGCTTCTTTGTCGTCTGCGATGAATCGCTGGCGCTCTCCTCCGGAAGAAGCTCCCTCTGCACCGAAATTATCGACATCGGAGATTCCTTCGATTTGCATGCGAACAGCTTCCCATTTATATAATTCAATACGCACGCCTGCTTCCAAATCGGCGCAAGCGCGCTCTTGGCGGGAGCCTGCGCATTCGCCGCAACATATTTCTTAAACCCGAAATCCATATCTTCGGGAACTACTATTCCGTCTTTTGTAGCCTCCCTGCGCCACGTGTTCACCATGCCGCGGAGTTGTTCGACGAGCTGGTACCCTTCGGTCGCCGTAAGGGGCTTGAAGATGTCCGCTCCCGCGCGCGTCAAATCTCTTTCCAAAAATTCAAGGCGCTCGTTTAGCTTGGCTATATTCTCCTCCGACGCCTTGATCGCCTTATCTGTAGGATCCTCGCTCAATGCGCTGCGGTAGATCTTCATCGACCGGTTCAGGTTCTTCGCCGCCTCTCCACTCTGCATTCCGAGCCATACATCGTAAGCCGTGCCGCCGATGAATACTATAACAAGCAGTATCATCAGCACAAAGAATAGGGGATATTTCCCAAAATATTTAAAAGTCTTCATTTTTATTTTCTCCCTCCGCTATTTATATGGGTTTATCCGGATTCACAACCAGCGTGAAGTCGAACTTCAATATGCGGGGGTTGGAGGGATCGGTTCGAACATTTTCAAATTTGCTTATGAATTCCGAATCGGTAAACGAAGTAAGCAATTTGTTTATGCGCTCTATCGCCTTGTTCGTGTCATAGGCAGTGGGATCGTCAGGATTGACTTCGCGTATCAAAAGACGGCCGGTCAATTCCAAATTATACTTCTGCTTGCCGCCATCGTTGGTACGCACAACTTTCATGTTGTCGAGCCACACGTCGCGCTGTTCCATTAGGCGCTTTTCGAGATCTATAAACAGATTTATCCAATTCGACTTCGACACCGCGAGCCCTTCGAGACCCCCTATCTTTTCGGAAATCTGTTTGACTTCCGCCTCGTTGTCCTTCAATTCCTGAATGCGCTTCTGTATCGGAGGGGTCTGATCGG
>CASFWX010000056.1 GCA_949298545.1 uncultured Verrucomicrobiota bacterium
TCCGCATCCCGGGCAGTAAAATCCGGTTATAAATTGGCTCGGGCATGGTGGAAAAAGATCCGAGGCAGCGGGGTCGCAATAAAAGACGGCTCCCAAGCATAATAACGCGGGCGGAATCAGAAAGAAAAGAACAAAAGCCCTGTTTTTCAGAAGGAGAGGCCTTTCAATGCGCTCGAAAATATTTTTATTGTCATGGCACATACAAACCAAATCAGGGCGATGTTTATGATTGAGGAAGGAATGAGTCCCCAAAGCGCCCATGCGCGCGCTTTTTTTGCGTGCGAGTCTGCCGTTTCAAGGTTTCCGTTCATATGGGCTTGCAAGGCCTTATCCGCATGCAGGAGCCCGATAAGGGCGAAATAATTGCCGAGAAGGATAAGAGTTGTCAGGCAAAGATTTCGATTGTCCGAAAAATTTTTTTTATTATCAGACATCTTTTGGGCTTTATACAGTTGCGCCAATAGCTCCTATGATGACAAATATGATATATAGGGCCATTGAAATTACTCCTATCCACAAAGAGAGCATGCTCCAATATTTCGCCTTTTCGGAGTTTATTTTGGCAAGTTCAATATTTCCGGCTGCCAGAGACGAATTAACTTGTATCGCGTATACCAGCGAAACTATTCCGAAAGGCAGGCAACAAAACAGCGTAGTTAGCACTGCCATTACGAGATGGTTGGGTATATAGGTGATTTCTTCTTTGGGAGTTTCCATAGTGGACATATAGTGGTTAGAAGGGCTGCTTCATGCAGTGTGGAAGATAGCAAATTATTTTTTCCGCAAGCGCGCATGCAAATTGCTGCTTCCGGTATAAAAGGCATGCAAAAAGTCTTTTTAGCCGCATAATTAAAAAAGAGTGTCAAGCGAAGCTTTTCAAAAAAAAGTTTTATGCGTCAAAATATAATGTCAAGTGTTATACTTGGAATGGATTAAAAAAATAAAAAAAACGCTTGACTATATTTAATAAAATCTTCTAATGCCCCGAAAAAAATTAAAAAGTGAATAATTGGTGGTCCAGTCTTAAGGTCGCGTAGGGTTTAAAAGATATTTAAACTTGTGGCGGCCTTTTGTCTGGCCGCTTTTTTTTTGGCCTTAACAAAATGACACCGAAATTTGATGAATTCAAGAAATATGCCGAGGCGGCAGATGTAGTGCCCGTCTTTGGTGAACTGCTTGCCGATATGGAAACGCCGGTCTCCGTGTTTTCAAAGCTCGGCGGTATTGAAGAGGCGTTTCTTCTCGAGAGCGCTGAAAACATAGACACCTGGGGGCGCTATTCATTTATAGGGTGCGGGGCGAGAGCGATTTTTACCCTGCGCGGGAAAAAAGGGACAATGAAATTTTCGAACGGGCGTGTTGTCGAGTCCGATTCGGAGGAGGGTTTGGATCCTCTTTCTCCGCTGCGCGGCTATCTCAAGGCGCGCAAGCTCGCCGATGTAGGAAATCTTCCGCCGTTTTGCGGGGGAGCGGTGGGATATTTCGGATATGATTGCGCAAGGCTGTTTGAAAGCGTGCTTCCCGAGCCGAAAACCCGTACAAAGTTTGAAGACGCCAGGTTGGCAATATACGACGACTTGATAGTTTTCGACAATCTTCGGCATAGCGTCCGCTTTATAGTTTGCGCGCACCCGCGGGATTTCCCCGATCTAAGATTGGCGTACGACGATGCGGTTTCGCGCATTCGCAGACTTGCTTCAATATTTCAATCGCCGCGTCCGGTCCGCAAGCCGGAAGATGAGTTTGGAACGGGAGACATAATCCTTAAATCAAACATGGATAAAGATGAGTTTTGCCGCATGGTGGCAAGAGCCAAGGAACACATATGCGCGGGCGATGTAATTCAGATTGTGCCGTCGCGGAGGTTTTCCGCGCAATGCCGGATAAGCGATATTGCGGCCTATCGGGCGCTTCGCATGATAAATCCGTCGCCTTACATGTTTTGTTTGCGCATGGGGGACAAGCGGCTCGTAGGGTCTTCGCCGGAAACTTTGCTGCGCTTTTGCGACGGGCGCGCGGAAGTCCGCCCCATTGCGGGAACGCGGAGGAGAGGCAAAACTTGCAATGAAGACATTGCCTTGGCGGATGAACTCATATCGGACGAAAAGGAAAGAGCGGAGCATTTGATGCTTGTCGATCTTGGGCGCAACGACCTTTCGCGCTTTTGCCAGCCGGGCAGCGTCCAGGTTTCGGACTTCATGTCGGTCGAGAGATATTCGCATGTTATGCATTTGGTTTCGAAAGTATCCGGCGAAGTAAAACCCGGTGTGGACGCCTTTGACGCGCTCGCGGCGGCCTTTCCGGCAGGCACGCTCTCCGGAGCCCCGAAAATTCGGGCAATGGAAATAATACGCGAACTTGAACCAGAATCGCGCGGCGCCTACGGGGGTGCCGTAGGATACATCGCCTACGGGGGAAACATGGACATGGCAATAACCATACGCACGCTTCAAATTGCCGACGGGGAGATATCGGTCCAGGCGGGAGCTGGAATTGTCTACGATTCGGATCCGGAATCCGAGTACGAAGAGACGCGCATGAAAGCCGGCGCAGTCGTCGACGCAATTAAGCTCGCGCGCAGGCTGGACGAGATGAATCCGGATAAATTTGGAGGGTAATGAAAATGGTGCTTCTAATAGACAATTACGATTCTTTTTCTTACAATCTCGTTCATTGTGTAGAGACGCTCGGTTTTCCCGCAAAGGTCGTTCGAAACGATGCGATGAGCGCGGTCGATATGTTTTCGCTCAGCCCCGATGCGGTCATCTTATCCCCCGGACCGGGAAATCCTTCAGAAGCGGGGGTTTGCGTCGAGTTTGTAAAGAAGTACGCCGGCGAAGTTCCCATATTCGGGGTCTGCCTCGGCATGCAGTCGATAGGATATGCGTTCGGGGCGGACATAGTTCGGGCGAAATCAGTAATGCACGGCAAGATTAGCCAAATAAGCCACGACGGGCGCGGGGTATTTAGGGGAATGCCGTCGCCGATGCAGGTGGTAAGATACCATTCATTGGCAGTTGACGAAGCGGGTTTGCCAGATGAGGTTGAAGTTTCCGCGAGGGCGGAGGACGGAGAAGTAATGGCTATTCGCCATAAGAAGTTTCTTCTGGAGGGGGTCCAATTTCACCCTGAATCTATAATGACAATGGGGGGAAAACGCTTAATCGGAAATTTTTTGAAGGAGGCCGTATGTGCGGAAAAGTGACAAGAAAGGCCCTTTCAAGGGTGAGTAATTTTGAGAATCTTACGCGGTCGGAAAGCGCGGAAGTATTTGGGGAGATCATGTCTGGAGAGGTAGACGAAATCGTGCTATCGGCTTTTTTAACCGCGCTGAAAATGAAGGGAGAAACAGCAGATGAAATAGTTGGAGCGGCGCGTGCTATGCGTTCAAGAGCCGAGTTTATAAACGCCGGGGCCAAATCTCCCGTAGACACGTGCGGAACCGGAGGAGACGGGCTCGACACCTTCAATATATCCACAACAGCCGCGTTTATTGCCGCAGGCGCCGGAGTATGCGTGGCCAAGCACGGCAACAGGGCGGCCACAAGCAAGTGCGGCTCAGCCGATTTGCTTTCAGCCTTGGGCTTTAACCTCGAAGCCGATCCGGCTCTCATGGAACACTGCCTGCAGGAGAATGGGATTGCATTTTTGTTTGCGCCGAAGATGCATCCTGCAATGCGCTTTGCCGCGCGCGTCAGGAAGTCGGTTGGATTCAGAACCATATTCAATCTTCTCGGCCCCCTTGTAAATCCCGCCGGAGCGGTGGGGCAGGTAGTTGGAGTCTTTTCCTCGTCGAAGGTTGAGCTTGTGGCGGAATGTTTGCGCAGTTTGGGGGCCCGCCGGGCATTTGTCGTTCATTCTGCGGAAGGCATGGATGAGATTTCCCCTTTCGCGCCGACGCGGGTATGCGAGCTTCGGAACGGATCTCTAAAGACCTTCGAGTTTTATCCCCAGAACTATCTGGACCAAGTTGGAAGTTTTTCCGATTTGGCTGGCGGCGATGCGCTTCAAAACGCTGCAATTACCGTTGGGATATTGAAGGGGGAAATACTCGGCTCTCCGCGGAACGCTTGCGTATTAAATTCCGCTGCCGCGATCCTTGCGGGGGGAGCTGCGGACTCCTTTGCAGAAGCCGTGGATATGGCGCGCGTTTCAATCGAATCTGGGGCGGCTTTCAAAAAGCTCGAGCGGCTCGTGGAGTTTTCGAGGCGTTGAAAGGCATTGTAAAACATATGAAAACTTATTCCATACTCGATAAAATTCGCGCGTCTGTGGGAATCGAGCTCGCGCGCCGCAAAGAGTCTGTCAGTTTCGGGAGTATTTTCAAAGCTGCTATGGCTCTTCCTGCCGCGCCCAATTTTGCGGATGCCATCCGCAAAAAACGCGGAGCCGAACCGGCCGTTATTGCGGAATTGAAAAAAGCGTCTCCGTCGTCGGGAATTATGCGTCCGGATTTCCACCCAGAGCTTCTTTGTTCTTCTTTGGCAAGTGCGGGTGCGGCTGCGCTTTCCGTGCTCACAGAGGAGAATTTCTTTCTCGGGAGTTTGAAATATCTGAAAGAAGTTTCGTCTTTAGTAAAGGTTCCACTGCTGCGCAAAGATTTTATATTCGATCCTTATCAGATATGCGAAGCGAAGATAAACGGGGCTTCTGCTGTCCTCTTAATTGCGCGCATGCTTGATGATAAAGAAATAAAAAAACTTTGCGACTTTGCGAAGGAGTTGTCCATGAGCGTATTGGCGGAAGCGCATGACGAGCTTGAAATCCGAAGATTGCTAGATGCGGGCGCTGACATAATAGGGGTCAACTGCCGGGATCTTGGAAATTTTTCGACGGATTTTTCCGTGAATGAAAGGCTGCTTGGACTTATTCCCGATGGAGTGGTGCGCGTAGCCGAGAGCGGGATAGGCGATAGAAGCACATTTTTGCGCGCTTCGGAATCCGGCGCGGATGCGGTCCTCATAGGGAGCGCGCTTATGGAAGCGCCTGACCCGGGGCAAAAGTTGTCTGAGATTTTGGGTGCAATATGAAAGTAAAAATTTGCGGGATAACAAATGTCGATGACGCGCTTTTCTGCGAGCGGGCAGGGGCGGATTACGTCGGATTCGTGTTCGACAAGGCCAGCCCCCGATTCGTTAGCATAGGGGAGGCGGAGAGAATAGCGGGCGCGATGGGGGGCATTGCGGAAAGGGTCGGTGTATTTACCACTCAAAGCGAGGCCTTCATTCGCGAGGCAGTGGAAAGATGCTCTATTTCTGTCGTTCAGCTGCACGGCGACTACGCTTGCGACTTGTCTGAAAGGGTTTCATCTTGCGGAGTTAAAGTCTGGAAAGTTTTTTGGCCTGGCATGGGGGAGAATCTCCTAAAATCCGTCGATAGCTTTAAGTGCGATGCAGTTTTGTTGGACAGCGTTTCAAATGGCAGGACAGGAGGGACGGGCGCGCTTTCGAATTGGCGCTTGGCGCGGGAAATATCCCTTTCAAGGCGGCTTGTCCTCGCCGGCGGATTAAATCCGGCGAACGCTCTCTCTGCCGCGCGGGAAGTAAACCCATGGTGCATGGATTTTAATAGCGGGGTGGAAATATCCCCGCGGAAAAAAGATTTTATGAAAATAAAAACGGTAATTGGAAAGTTAAAAAAAAATGAAAAAATTTGAAAACACAAACGGCAGATACGGGGAGTTTGGCGGAATGTATGTCGCTGAGACTCTCGTTCCGGCTTTGAAGGATCTGGAAAAAATTTTTATAGAGTGCATGAACGATAAATCCTTCATGGACGAATTTGATTCTCTCATGCGCGACTATGTTGGGCGCCCTTCTCCTCTCTATTTTGCCGAACGGCTGACTGAATATTGCGGGGGAGCGCGCATATTTCTCAAGCGTGAAGACCTAAATCACACTGGCGCCCACAAAATAAATAACACGATAGGCCAGGCGCTTATTGCAAAGCGCATGGGCAAGAGGCGCCTGATTGCCGAAACCGGAGCGGGAATGCACGGAGTTGCAACCGCTACGGTCGCGGCGCGCTTTGGAATGTCGTGCGACGTGTTCATGGGGTCTGAGGACATCAGAAGGCAATCCCAAAATGCCGCGCGCATGAAGATGTTGGGGGCCCGCTTAATATCAGTCGAGATCGAGGGCGGCGAAGCGACTCTAAAGGACGCGATGAACGAAGCTCTCAGAAATTGGGTGGCGACAGTTGAAAATACTTTTTATGTAATTGGAACAGCGGCAGGTCCGCATCCCTATCCGGCAATGGTAAAAGAATTTCAATCGTGCATAGGGCGCGAGGCCAAACGGCAGCTTTTTGAGAAGACAGGAAAACTTCCCGCGCAGGTGATAGCCTGCGTGGGAGGCGGCAGCAATGCCATAGGTTTGTTCTCGCCGTTTATCGAAGACGATGGGGTGGATCTTTACGGGGCGGAGGCCGCAGGCGACGGGATTGAAACTGGCAGGCATGCGGCTTCCTTGAACGGCGGGAGCATAGGGGTTTTGCATGGAAACAAGACTTACCTGCTTCAAGACGAAAACGGTCAGATACTACCGACCCACTCTGTGTCAGCCGGCTTGGACTATCCCGGAGTAGGGCCGGAACATTCTTTCCTGAAAGAAAGCGGGCGCGCAAACTACATACCGATTGGAGACTCCGAGGCGGTGGGCGCTTTTCAGGCTCTTTGCAGGCTTGAGGGAATAATTCCGGCCCTCGAATCGTCGCATGCAATAGCTTTGGCAATGCGCAATGCCCCCAAGCTGGCGAGGGAGGAATGTATAATCGTATCGCTTTCCGGGCGCGGAGATAAAGATATGGATTCGGTAGAGGATTATTTGGCTAAGAAAGGAAAATGACATGTTGCAGAGAGTATTTGATGATTTGAAAAGTAGAAATCGCGCGGCTTTGATAACTTTTCTGAGCTGCGGCGATCCAAATTTGGATTTCAGCCGTAAACTTGCCGGGACTTTGTGCCAGGCTGGCGCCGACATATTGGAATTGGGGGTCCCATTTTCAGATCCCATGGCAGACGGGCCTTCGATACAGGCTGCAGCGCGGAGAGCTCTCGCGTCGGGGACGAAATTGGAATCCGTTCTCGAGATGGCTTGCGACTTGAGAAAATCCGGCATAGATAAAGGGCTGATCGTTTTCTCATACTTTAATCCCATTTTTAAGTGCGGTGTAAAAAGGGCCTTTGCAAAGGCTGCCGAATGCGGAGTTGACGGATTTTTGATAGTTGATCTTCCGCTTGAAGAAATGGGAGAAGTTTCAGGCATCGCCAAATCATTTGGCATTGATATAGTTCCGCTCGCCGCGCCTACGAGTCCGGCCGGCAGGATACGCAAAATATCGGAAGCGGGTTCCGGGTTTTTATATTACGTAACGGTAGCGGGAGTGACTGGTGCCAGAGACAGGCTTCCCAGCGGATTTTCTGCGAGAATGAACGATGTCCGGAGAGCGTCGCTGTTGCCGGTTGCGGCGGGATTCGGGATATCTAATCCGGAGATGGCAAAGGAAGCGGCTCTATGTTCCGATGCGGTAGTCGTAGGAAGCAGAATAGTAGATATGGCTCATTCATCGCTCGTTTCCTGCGGAGAACAGGCGGCGCTCGAGAGCGTTTCAGATTTTGTAGCTTCGATTTCGGCGCAAATGGTGAGGTAGATTTTTATTTTTGCAATTTGCGGCGTGTCGAGTAAAGTCGGAGCGATTTTTATGATTTTTATTCTTTCGGCTTTAGGTAAAATTTTTCTGGCCCTTCCGGAGAAGGCTCTCGATTGCTTGTGCTGTTCGATTGGTTGGCTGATTTGCACATTTCCGTCCCGCCGCGCGCGCATAGGGCGGGCGAATATAGCCCGATGCTTTCCAGATATGCCTGAAAGCGAGCGCAGGCGCATACTTTTTGAATCGTGCAGGCGCATGGTGGAGATGGCTTTGTTTGTGGTGACAAGTCCCCACATGTCGGACGAAGACATAAAAAGCAGGGTTAAGCTGAGCGATTATATCGTTTCTGAACTTCAGAAATTGGCGGAGAATCCTCGCCCCACGGTGATTATGATACCGCATTTTGCAATGATGGAAACGATAACCATGTTTCCTTTGGTATCCCCTTCAAAGACGCCAAGGACTTGTGTATTTTACAGGCCATTCAACTCTCCCGCTTTGGAGAAATGGGTAAAAGACAGCAGAATGCGCTTCGGCATAGAGCTGCTCTCGCGCCGAAACGGATTTCATTGTGCGGTTGATTTTTTGCGCAAGAACGGCTGTGTGGCGGTGCTTTTCGATCAAAATCCCCGCGATCACGGGGTTTTATCTTTCTTTTTCGAAAGATTGTGCACTACAACAGACCTCCCCGGAATTCTTGTAGAGCACCAAAAGGCTGATTGCGTGGTTTTATACGCGCGCCGCACGGGTTTTTGGCGTTCTATTGTAGACGGAGAACGCTTCGATGCCCATAGCATAGAGGACGTCACAATGGCGGGCAACGAGTGGCTGGAGAAAAAGCTCAAAACCGATGAAACCGCTCGATTTGATTGGCTGTGGCTCCACAAGCGCTGGGCATTTAAAAGCAGGAATTTTTTAAATTCAGAAATAAGAAAAGATATGACCGGCGAATGGCTCGCGTCGAAGGGATTGGAACAAGCGCCGCGCAAATTTAACATTCTGATAAATATGCCCGATTCACTCAGGGATTCCCTTGCGATACTTCCGCAAATTGCAGCGCTGCGCAAATCTCGGCGCGATTCTGTCGTCACTCTTTTGGTTCCTCCAGCAAACCTCGGAATTTTAGATATTTTCAAGGTTGCCGATAGAGTCTCGGCGGTTCCTTCGGGCATTTTCAGAAGGATTCAATATTTTTGGAAGATACGCAGAATGTACGCGGACATATTTATAAATTTTAGGGAATGTATTTTATCCGACATAGAATCTGCCATAGTTTTTCCCAGCATTTCTTATGCCATTAATTATGGAAGGCGAAGGTTCGGGGCGGATATCGTTTATACTCCCGATGCGGCGTCCGGCGCGGAACACTTTGCCGTTGTTTGCGGAGACTTTTTCGCTAAAAACGGAATGAACGTTCAGCTTGATTACTCTCCGCTGAACATTTCGAGCTTGTCTTCCGGGGCTTTCGAGAAGTCGGGCGATATCGTTGTCGGGGTTGTTTCGCTTCCCTCGCATGGAGAGGATTGGGGATTAGACAATTGGAGCTCTTTTGTAAAGGCTTTGGATTCAAATCTTGAAAGAGTGCGCTTTAAAGTTTTTACATCGGACGAGAAGTCGGTTTTTGAGATGTCGAAATTTGCTCCCGATGCGGAAATCGAATGCGTATTTTTCGACGGGAGCAATCTGGCCGAGTTTGCCATGGAAGTTTCGGCTTGCGAATTGCTCGTCGGCATGGATTCAGACATGACTTATGTTGCCAATGCGGTTGGCGTCAAGGTTGCGGCGCTGTGCGGAAAAAACAGCAATCTCATTCGCAACGGAACGGTTTACGATGTGCCCAAAGCTGAGATTCAGGCTCCAGGCTCTCCTCGGCAGGACGGGGGGGGCGTGGATAAGATATCGCCCGATGTTGTTGTTGAGGCGGCTATGAACCTCTTGTCTCTCTGATAAATCAGATGCATTATAGCGAGACTTTTATGCCCCTGCGCATAAATGTCGGGACATCAAGATCCTCTCCGTTCCTTATGTTGGGGGGTGTATCGGAAAAAAATCCCCGTTGCTCCGACATTTCCATGAATTTAAATTCGGACTGCTCGGGCTGGATTTTTTGTTTGGGTTCAAAGTCGTTTCCGCTTTGGTGCTTTCTTGCAAATTGAAAAAATCTCTTCTTTGGCTTTGCGGTTTCCGTCTGGGCTTCAGAAGGAGCCACTTCGATGCGGTTTTGATCATTGCCGTTGCCCGCAGAATTCATTTTTTCCTGGTTGTCGGCTGAAGGAGGATTGGCGGAAATTGCATCGCTTGGAGACGGAGAGGCTGCGTGGGCATATTGGCGTGGGAATGGAGCCGGAGTGTCTTTTTCCGCATTGCGCATAGTGCCGAGAACGCATACTTCTATTGAATCTGAAAGCGAGTGGTCTGGCATGGCCCCGAAGGCTATGCGCCCGGATGCTGAAAATCTTTTGGCGACGGCTTCCAGGAGCGCTTGCATCTTATTCATGCCGAATTTTTGAGGGCACCTCAGGTTTATCAGCAGGCTTTCGGCTTTGAGCACATCGCAATGTTTGATAGTAGGCGCGCGGACGAGGGATTCTACGGCATCTTTTATTGCGGGAATTCCTTCGCCTTTCCCGTAGGCGATAAAAGCCGACGAATCGCTTGGCGGCATTTGAATGGCGGAGGAGGATTCAGAGTTTCCCAATGCTTGGGGGGGCAATCCGAAGATTTTGCGCAGGCTTGGCAGATCCACATTTATAATGCCTCTTCCGGCAAGGAGCCCGGCCGTCAGAGATATGGCCTTTGATGCGTGTTCATTCGCCTCTTTTAGCGCGCATTCAACTGGAGATTCGGATTCTGCCAATAGGACATCATTCGGAAGCGAAAATGCGGCGGCCGAATGTCTTTTTAGATATTTCAGCGCGCGTTCGGCGAGATCTTTCCTCTCGCTGCCCTCTATTGACAATGGCATGAAAGCATATACGAAAAGAGTGCTTTGGCCTTCGTCGCTTATCAGTTTTGAGAGGATTGGGGCTATCACGCTTCCGGTTCCCCCACCAAGTCCGCAGATTATAAATATGACATTCGCGCCGCTAACTGTTTCAATGAGTTCGTGTTCGGCGGCGGCGGCGGCCCGCTTGGCGGCTTCGGTATCTCCGGCGGTTGCGTTCCCGTCTCCCAGGAGGATTTTTCTTGGCGCTCCCGAGGCGTTGAGGTCTGATGAATCCGTGTCTATGGCTACGCGCTCCACTTCGTCGCCGATTCCTTCGAGCGCGGAAATTCCGGCGCGCCCTATTCCTATGGCGCGTATGAGAATCCTAGGCTGTTTGCTGTCGTCCATCTCAGAAATTAAATAGTCCGGAAATTTTTTTCCAAATCGGGCGTTTTTCTCTCGAGAAATTTTTGCTTTCTTCGAGGCGCGCGTATTCGAGCAGACCAAGGGCCGTCGAGAACTCTTGGCAGCGCAGGGACGGCCTTACGGCGCTGTCGAATTTCCCCTGGGAGCAGGGAAGCTCGAATATGCCCGATGCAAAGGCGCATATCCCGTTAAGATTGGAAGTCCCCCCGGTAAGAACCACTTCCTCCACTGCATTTTCACCCAGATAATCCTGCACTTCAGCTCGCAGGATCGAAAACAGCTCTTCGAGGCGCGGGCGTATTATATCCCCTATCGCTTCAAATGGGATCTTTCTGTCTCCGATTTGCTTGTCCCCGAGAGTCCAAAATTTTTTTGATTTTTCGTCCGCCGACATGATTGCTTTGGCGAAGCGAGTTTTTATGCGTTCGGAATTTTTCGGGCTTAGACGCAATCCGAAGGACAGGTCGTTTGTGAGGTGGTCTCCACCTACAGGGACTGTTCCAGCCTGCAGTATGCGGGCATTTTTAATAAGGGCGTAGTTTGAGGAGCCGCAGCCTATGTCGATGCACAATACGCCTTTTTCTTTTTGCCATAGGTCCGTTGCAGAAATCGCCGATGCAATGCCGGAAAATGCCAGGTATTCGACGTCCAGGCCAAACCATTGCACTGCGTGGATTGCGTCGGCGATTCTGTCGTCGTCCCCGTGCAGCATCCAATATTCGGCGTCGATGTGCGATGCTTTTTGCCCGAGCGGATCGGTGCAAAATTTGTCGTCGAGGTAATACCCGCAGAGGATCTTGTGTATATAGCTTCTGCCCCGCGGAAGGGTTTTGCTTTCCGCGTCTTTGCGCGCCCGCTCGATATCTTCAGCCCGGACTATGCCGTCTGCCCCTGAAACGTTTGCCGAGCCAATGTTTCGAAATCCCCTTATATGGCTTCCGCTAATGCCGAGGCATACAGAGTCGATTTTCGCGCCGGTGGAGCGTTCAGCCATCACAATAGCCTCTTTCGCGCGTTCGGCGGCCTTGCGGACGTCGCAAATATCGGATTTTTTAACGCCTTCGCTCATGGACTGCCCGCTGCCGATGAAGTTGAGGGTTTTTCCGTCGACGATTTCCCCGATAAAAACCTGCATTTTCCCGGTGCCTATTTCAAGCGCCGCTATAGTTTTGCTGTCGCTCATTTGGAAATATCGCCAGACAATTTAACATTGGCCATACCCTCTGGGGTAAGGTCTATTCTCTCTATGGAATTTAAATATTTTTCCTTCGCGTAGCGCAAGACATATTCGAGATTGTCGAACTGTTTTTTATAATTAGAGTCGCGAAATATAATTTTGGTGCCCAGCGAAGTCCTTACTTCAAATACGGGCAGCACGCGGCTGTGAAGTTGAGATATGTCTATCTCGCGCCAATTTTTCAATTCTTGGGGCATATGCGCCTGCGCATGTCCAAGGAACTCGACGATTTTTCCGGCGTCGGCGCAGGGCTGGGGAATTCCGTTTTGCAAAATTTCCGGGGCGCCCTTCAAGCGTATTAGCGAAGCTAAAAATTCCGGAGGCAGGCAAATCGGCGTAAAAAATATTCCTTCGTCCGACATCGCGTAAATGCGTTCGATACCGTTGACGGCAAAGATGGCTTTTAAAATCGGCTTATGCTCTTTGATTTTTATTCTAAGTATGTCGGGATACGCACGCTCCACCTCGGCGCTCTTTATTTGTTCGACCTTTTCTAGCGACATTTTTACGTCGAATATATTTACGTCGGAAAGCTTTGTTTTGCGCGGTATGGAGAGAAATTTGTTTAGCCAGTCTCCGCTTACCGCCCCATCTGTTTTAAACTCGATTCTGCTGATCGGATTGGAGTAGTCCGCTGCAAAATCCTCTATGTTCATTTTCTTCCAAAGCAGGAATAACAGCAAGCAAAGCCCTATGAACAGGGTAATCCAAAAGGCGCGCTTTGTCCAAATCCAGGCAATTCGGAGTTTTGCCTTGCCAGACATTGGCGATCCGCGCCGCGCTTTGCCCGATCCGTCCTTGAGATCGCGCCATGTTCCGTTCGTTTTGCGTGCCTTTCCTGACATGTTTTTTGCGAATGTGTATTGCTATATCGAACGAGAGATTGCCCCTTCGACGAGTTTGGCGCATAGAGAATCGAAGTCAAACCCGATGCAGCTTGCGCTTTTTGGGAGCAGGCTCGTCGGAGTCATGCCGGGCAGGGTGTTTATTTCAAGAATTACAAAATCATCTGCGGCTTCGCTCTTCAATATGAAATCTACGCGCGCAAAATCCCTGCATCCGCATGCTGAAAACGCTCTTTCAGCGGCTTTTTGCATTGAGCTTTGAGCATGGCCAGAAAGCTTTGCCGGAAATTCATAGGCAGTTGCCCCTTTCGTATATTTTCTCTTGTAGTCGTAAATTCCGCCTTCGGGTATTATTTCAACCACGCCCGCGGATTTCCCGTAAATTACGCCGATTGAAAATTCGCGTCCCGCAATAAATTCTTCCGCCATCCACAGGCCTCCATTCAACTTTTGCAGGCAATCTTCAAGCTCGCCGCGCGTTTCAGCCCGCACTAGCCCCACGCTGCTTCCCTTGTCGGCAGGCTTTATAATTGCTCCACGGGGGAAAAGCTGTGCGAGCGCCTCGGGAGAGGGTTTATTTTTTGCGTCAAATTCGACGGATCTGGCG
Source organism: uncultured Verrucomicrobiota bacterium (assembly GCA_949298545.1). Taxonomy (GTDB): domain Bacteria; phylum Verrucomicrobiota; class Verrucomicrobiia; order Opitutales; family Intestinicryptomonadaceae; genus Merdousia. The sequence continues at coordinate 13,692 of CASFWX010000056.1, forward strand.
ACGGGCAGACCGGAGAATTTCATTAGTGCTTTTGCGGCGGGCTTAACCATGCATATCCGGCTGGATAGACTGCCGCTGCCGGCATACGGCAGTCCCGCAGCTTCAAGTTCTTCTTGTAGGGTCCCGTCTTCGCCGTAATCGCCGTGCATGGCAGGATATACGATCCATTCCGAAGGGTTTAGCCCGTCGGGCAGCTTGTTTTCGTCGAGCTGAAATCCTTGCGCGTCGAATTTTTTCGACAAGGCTTCAAGCACGCATTTTCCGCTTATCAGAGAGACATCTCTCTCGGGTGAAATTCCGCCGCTAAGAACTGCTATCTTTTTTCTCATCACAGATTGTCATTAAAAAATTTCTTTGCTTCAAAATAAAAGTCTCCCGCTCCGACTATAGCGGCGTTTAGCTTCCTGCCTGATTTCAGTGCGGTTGAAATAATCTCGGGAAAATCCTCCTTGCGCGCGAGCGTTATCTTGTCCGACAGGGCAGAAATCGCCGAACTTTCCCCCAGTGGATCTCTGGGTTCGCTCGCCGCATAGACAGGCAGGATGTAGATTTTCATATGTTCGCTTTCCGCGAATCCTGAAAGTATCCTTGCGAAAGATTCCGCGAATCTCCTTGTGCGTGAGTAACGGTGGGGCTGAAAGAAGAGAATATTGTTTTCGTCGATTCCGCATTTGCCAGAGAACCACCTTAAGAATGATGCCACTTCGTTTGGGTGGTGGGCGTAATCGGCTACGGCGTAAATGCGTTGGGACTTGAAGATAGTCTCCTGGCGCCTGAGAAGGCCTTGAAAATCGTCGAGAGACGACTTCGCCGTTGTCTCGTCGGCGCCAAAAACTTCTTGGATAGCAGCAACAGCCATTGCAAAGTTTATGGCCTCAAAATTTCCGCTTGCATCTACCGGAACTGTTTTTTTGCCGGAAGCTTTTGCGAGGTCTGAGAGCGCTGAATCCGAGGAGTTGTATATTATGGAGCGCTTTGTGCGGGCGAAGAGCCGGCGAAACATATCATATAACTTTTTCTCGTCGGAATAAGTGTCGGTATGGTCGAGGTCGGCATTGAGCGCGACACAATTTTCTGGAGAAAAGCCTTCTATCGTAGCGTCGCTTTCGTCAATCTCGGATATTATGCCTGATCCGGATTTGCAATATCTATGCATGGGGAATCCGCGCGGAACGGCTCCTACGAGCCAGCCGCAATCGGTTTCGAGATTTTTTGCCGCATGCGCGAGCATTGCGCTGACGGTGCTTTTCCCGTGGCTGCCGACAACGGCGGTCAGCTTGCGGGAAGCGCAGATTTTCGCCCACGCCTCGCCCCTCATCAACAGTTCTTTGGAGCATATGCGCTTTCTGAGCTCGCCTAAGCGAAGTTTTAGCGCCGTGGATATGATAATGCAATCGAAGCTTTCGCCTGGACTGGGAATCCTAAGCGAGACTCCTGATTCCTCAAGTTTAGCGCGTATGTTTTCGTCAGGGTTGTCGTCAAATCCGGACACTTCGGCGCCGTCATCGACGAGGAATCCGGCCAATGGAGCCATGCCCATTCCGCAGATGCCGCCCATGTAAACTTTTCGCCACATTTAGACTAAGCTTCCCCTTCAGCTATTTTGGTAAGGTCGTCGACTATTTTTGAGGTTTCATTCAAGTCGTTTACCCGCCCGAGATTTTTTTTCATGGTGTCGCGAAGGGCTTTGTTGCTGCGCAGCTCTGCCACTTCGTCTACTAGGCCTTGCAAATTATTTTGCGACAGAACTACGCACGCGCCCTGACGCTCGAAGCATTTGGCATTTTCCTGCTGGTGGTTGTCGGCTGCAAATGGGTAGGGCACTATGACGGATGGAAGTTCGCAGCGTGCGAGCTCCGCGATTGTGCCCGCTCCCGCGCGCGCCACGGCGACGTCGGCGGCCGACATAGCCGCTGCCATATTGTCGCAGAATTCCAGGAATTTTATATGTTTTTGGCTTCCGTCAGCCAGTTTGATTGCGCGGTCTTCGTAATGGATTTTTCCCGGTCCGCAGACGCACAAAATATCGAATCCACGTTCGGAGAGCCTTTCGAAATTGTTGTTTGCCCATTCGTTGAGAGCGGTTGCCCCCTGGCTCCCGCCGAGCACGAGCAGAAGGTTCGAGTTTCTCATGAACCCGAAAATTTCGCGGCTAGCTGAAGGATCGAGACGCCGTATTTCGGACCGTATCGGATAACCCGCGTACTTCACCTGCCCGGATTTCCTGCGGGGAATCTTTACACCGTAAGGCACGTATACGCGTTTTGCGAAGCGCCCGAGCAGGCGGGTGGCTTTTCCCGGTTTCCGGTTAGCTTCGTGAAGTACGAGGGGCTTGTCGAGAATCGCAGCGGCAATTGAAATTCCGAGCGAGCTAAATCCCCCGAAACTTATGACGACCCCGTATCCGCCGCTTTTGATCGTTTCGATGCCGAATTTCACGGCTTTGCGAAGTTCTACAATAAATTTTACCAGCCTGACGGGATTTAGGGAAAACGCGACTCCTGGAGCCTGGAGAAATTTCAGGTCCGAATATTTTTCGACCAGGCGCGCGTCGACGCTTTTTCGGCTTATAACGAAAAGGACTTCGTGCCCTTTTTCAATGAGCGACTGTCCTATTGCCAAACCGGGAGCGAGATGCCCGCCGGTTCCGCCGCATGATATTATAAATTTACTCATAGTTTACCCGCCTTGATTATTGTGGGCCTATTCCATGTTCGCGCGCAGTTTATGAGCAGTCCGGTAAACGCAAACATCGCCACCAGATTCGAACCGCCGTAGCTTATAAAGGGCAGGGAGATCCCCTTTGTGGGGAGGAGTCCAGTCACCACGCACATGTTGAAAAGCGCCTGCATTATAATCATCATTGCGGCTCCGGCGCACAGCGAGAATTCAAAGAGGTTTGGGGCCTTCCGCAAGTTCAGGATCGCGCTTATAAATATTATGGCAAAAAGCGCCACGATTCCCATTGTGCAAAACATTCCAAGTTCTTCGCCTGCTATTGCAAATATGAAGTCGGTATGCGCCTCGGGAAGGAATGAAAGCTGTTGCCGTCCGCGCGCTATACCGACGCCTTTTATCCCTCCGCTTCCAAATGCCAAAAGAGCCTGGTTTAACTGGTAGGAACCGTCAGCCTTTGTGCCTTCCACGTCGAGAAAACTCATTATGCGCTGAAGCCTCACCGGGTTGTGGTATACCATTATGCAAAATCCGGCGGCTCCAAGCAGAACGGGGAACAAAATATAACGCAATTTTACGCCGGCGAGGAAGATGAGGATGAATCCTATCGATGCGCACAAGGCAGTTGTTCCGTAGTCTGGTTCAAGTATGATTGGTATGCAGAACATGCCGATAATGAATAGCGGCATCAGGAGCCCGCGCGAAAACGAAGCTAAACGGCGTTGATTCTCATGTAGATAGGCCGACAATAGAATTATGAGGGAAAATTTTGCCAAATCGCTCGGCTGGACCGCTATGCTGCCTATTTCAATCCACCGGCGCGATCCGTTAACTTCACGGCCTATTTGCGGAATGAGGACGAGCAATAAGAGGAGAACCGTGGCGACGGCTAATGGTATGGAGAGCTTTTTTATAAGCTTGAGATTTATAAAAGAAGCGAATAATCCGACCGCGAAGGCAATACAGGTCCAGAGGGCTTGTTTCCTGACAAAGACATAAGGATCGGGGCGATTTGCTCCCGCGCTCATTATTGTCAGCAACCCTATCGCTGTTAAAGCGATTACGGGAAAGATTATGAAAAAGCAAGTTCCCCGCGAATGGTTATTTTCGGGCATTTCCCCCATTTCGCACAGCGCGCTCGCAAGTTAGATTTCGATTATCGGCATATTGTCGTTGGGGTTAGCCTGCGGTGGGGGTTCGTCGGATTTCGGAGAGGTTTGTTCGGCGGTTTGCCCAGATGGCTTTTCTTCGTCCGCCTGGACTTCAACTGGGGCGCTCGCTGTCTGTGTTTTGCTTTCGGGCGCGGGAGCAAGTTGCGCGGCGGCTTCTTGGGGCTGTGGTTGCTTGGTATCCATATTTTTAGCGGAGGCGCCGGCGGCAGATTTTGGGGCTTTTATTATTAGAATTTGTCCGACGCGTATTTTGCGGGGATCGGAGATATTGTTGCGTTCAGAGATCGCCGAAACTGTCGTGCCGTATCTTTTGGCTATCATACCGAGATAATCGCCGCTCTTAACGGTATATTTTATCTCTCCCTCGGAAATTTTTTCGGCGCCAGAAGCCCGGACTTCAGGCGAGGCTTTCCCTGACGGATTCCCTTTGGGAAGGATTAGCTTTTGGCCTATTCTTATATTGTGGTTTTTCAGGTTGTTTGTCGCCATGATTTGCGCGACGGTAGTTCCGCGCTTGCTCGCTATGCGCGACAGCGAATCGCCCTTTACAACGACGTATTTTTCCGTTTCAAGGGACAAATTCGCCGCTTGCATATCTGCCGCTTGCGGAGCCGGCTGCACGGGGGCTTTGCTGCTTGCCGGGAGTTTTATCTCTTGGCCGATTTTAAGTATGCTTTTCGACGTTAACGAGTTTAGCTCCATAATTTCGCTTTGGGATATTCCATGGCTTTTTGCGATGCGCGATATGGAGTCTCCCTTGCGGACCTTGTAAATCGCGACGCTCTCGTCCGGAGTTTGAGCAGGCTTTGCAGGCTCCGCCGGTTTAACGGTTTCAAAGGAGTCCACTTCATTTATGGACGGGCTTTCTTTTGCTGCCGGGCGAGTGGGATCGCTGCGGAGGGTCAAGCTCCCTTCTGGGGGCAGGGATTCTTCGGGGGGAGGAGTGTTTATGTCGGAAGATTCGTCCGGCACGGCAATTTCGGTTGTTTTAGCCATTTCTGGAACCGGCGGAGTGCCGGGTTTCGACGCTTCCGCGTCGGAACTGCAGCCGGCCTGAATAAGAAGCATTCCTATTGCGGCGGCGTGAAGCGCTACTATTGTCGTAATTGCCACGGATTTTTTCATAATTATTACCCCTTTTAATTTTGCTGATATTTTTACTCTTATTTTAAATTCTTCAAACACAAAACAGCGGAATCGAAACATTTTCCTCTTTCGGCGTATCCCGAAAACATTCCAAAGCTTGAGAAGGCTGGGCTAAACAAGGCGCAACCATGCCCGTTTGCCATCTTGTATGCGCTGTTTACCGCAGTTTGCATATCTTTTGCCTCGCGCGCCCCAAGGGGGAGCCCTTTCAAGCGCTCAGACAGTATTTTTGCGGTTTCTCCTATGAGAATCGCTCCTTTTGCTGTTTTATACAATTCATTTACGAGCTCATCGAGCTCGCAGAATTTATTTTTCCCCCCTCCTATCCAGACGAGATTTTTTTCGTTGCGGAGTTCGCGGAGAGCCGCGATCGCGGCATGCGCATTGGTCGCTTTGGAGTCGTTGTAAAATGCCATGTCGCCGACAAAAACCGGAGAGCCGAATCTATATTGGGGCAGTTTGAAAGATTTGGCGGCCTCTATTATTGCCTCTTTTTCAATTCCCAAATCCGACAGAAAGGCTTTTGCCATTGTGAAGTTTCTGGCTTGTATCGATGATGAAAAAGGTGGGGGGGATTTTTCGGGGGAGTTTTCATCGAATATTTTTGCGAAGCCCGGGAGGGGCTGGGAAAGCAGTTTTAGAGAGGCTTCGGCGACGCTGTATCCCGCGTAGAATCTTTGTGTTTTCAGAGCGGATACGAGATTGTATTTTGCATTGAAATACTCTTTGAGGTTTATGTGCCAATCCAAATGGTCTGGGGCAAAGTTCGTCCAGATGAGCGAATCGGGGCGCAAAAATTTTAGGCGTGAAGTTTGGAAAGAGCTCAGTTCGCAAACGGCAATTTTCTCTTTCCCGAAATTTTTATCTTCAGCTGCGAAAAGAGATAGCGGCATTCCGATGTTTCCCGCCGACACTGCGTCGACCCCGGAGTGTTTGAGCGCGTGGCTTATAAATGAAGTGAGGGTGGTTTTCCCGTTCGTTCCGGTTATTGCCACAATTTTTCCGCGCCAGGCGAGGGCGGCGAGGTCGGGCTCGCAAATGGCGCATGCGCCCGCCCGGTCGGCGAGCCTTATCCATTCGTGATCGGGCCTAAAAGCGGGGGAATAGACGACAAGCTTGTGATTTTTTGCGCTCGTTTCATCGAATGCGGATTCCGATATAGAACTAGCATTCCCGTCAGGAGTGTTTTGGGCGTAGAATTTAGATTCTATCCCGAGCGAGTCCAGCAGCGCTTGCGCGGCGCGCCCGCTCGCGCCCGTTCCGAAAATTGCGGCGCATTTTCCTTCGCAGATGTGCCTTATGTCGTATTCTTCGGAACCCATGGCGGTATTTATCTGATTTTGAGAGTCGCCAGTCCTGCCAATGCGAAGAGCAGCGACATTATCCAAAACCTAATAGTGACTTTTGTCTCCGCCCAGCCTTTCAGCTCAAAGTGGTGGTGCACGGGCGCCATTAAAAATATTCTGCGCTTTGAGGTTTTGTACGAGGCAACCTGCATGATTACGCTTAGCGCCTCCATTACAAATACGCCCCCCACTATTACGAGCGTGAATGGCTGCTGGCTCATGAAGGCTATCGCGCCGACCAAACCTCCGATGGCGAGAGATCCCGTGTCGCCCATAAAGACTTCGGCAGGGTGTGAGTTGTACCACAGAAATGCCAGGCTCGCCCCGACAAGCGCGCAGCATACCACTGTGAGTTCCCCGCAACCCGGAATCATGCGGAGAAAGAGGTATTCGCTGGCGATGGCGTTGCCCGCCGTATATGTGAAGACCGCGTAGGCCATAGCAACGGAGATTGTACAGCCAATTGCCAGGCCGTCGACGCCGTCGGTTAGGTTTATTGCATTGCTAGATCCCGCTATGACCAGATAAAAGAGAAGCGCCGCCATTGCCATCGGCATATATTGGACGAGCGGATGTTTGAGAAAAGGAATCCAAAGTTCGCGGGTGATGAAATTGTATTCCTTCGAAAAATACAGTACGGCGAGGGCAACCATTGCGGTTGCAAGTTGAGCGGCAAGTTTTGCTTTCCCCGATATTCCGCGGCTGTTTTTCTTGGAGATCTTGAGATAGTCGTCCGCGAAGCCGAGGGCAGACAGCGAAGTGTAGACGAACAGCGCTACAAATACGAGCGCGTTCATGCGCGCAAAGAGAATGGATGCCATTGCCACGGAGGCGTATACTATTATGCCTCCCATGGTCGGAGTTCCCTTTTTCGCGCTGTGCAAATCGGCGAGTTTCCCGACTTCATCCTTGCTTCTGAAACTTTGTCCGAATTTAATTTCGCGCAATTTTCCGATTACATAGGGGGCAATCAGCATGGCGACGGCGAATGCCGACACCAAAGACATTCCGCATCGGAAGGATTGGTAGCGGAAAAGGCGGAGAGGCCCGCACAAATCTTCAAAATTTGCAAGATAGTAGAGCATCAGATTTTCTCTCTTTCGTCTTCATCGTCGTCTTCCCCGCCAAGAGGTTCGGGATCGCCTTCTTCTTGCATGATTTGCTCTTCCTCGTCGTCAAGTTCGCAAAGCTCCTCCTCATCATTGGAGGCTTCGTCTTCCTCGTCGACACTGTCGTCTGTGGATTCGTGGCTGTCTCCTTGGGGAGAGTTATTGTCGCCGGCACATTCTGGGGAGGAATCTTCTTCGAGAGGAGCTTCCCCTTCTTGCTGCGCCGTGGCGCTGGTGAGGCTGTTTAGGGCTGCATCGGGGAGCGCTTTTTCGAGTTCGCAAATTCGGCTTCCCTTTACAAAGACGGCTCCCTCAAAACCTTCAATATGGCTTTTCGCCTCTTCCGCATTTTGAAAAATAGAAATGTCTGATTCGTCCCAGCCTGCCTCGATCATGGCATTCTTATAGATGTCGGAATTTTCTCCGACGAGGACCGCCTTGTTGCCGTTGCCGCGGGGCAGGTGCAGGCCGATTTCGCGGTGGTGCCTGTGGTTTGCAAGGCCGAGTTCCGCCATTTTGCCAAGCACGAACATCTTGGGCTTTTCTTCGCCGTAGAGCTTAGCGAAATTGGCGAGTGCGTCTTTCATGGAAGTGGGGTTTGCGTTGTAGCAGTCGATGTAAAAATCGGCCTTTTCTGTCTTTGAAATTTGTCCGCGCAAGGGCAGGGGCGAAAATTTTTCAAGTTGCGCGGCTATATTTTCCTCTTTGGCTCCCAGCATCAGGGAACATGCGATTGCCAGCAGCGCGTTCTCTGTCATTCCCTGGCTCATATTTGGCATTTCAAAGTAGAATTCGTCGCCGCCTTCGACACACATGTCGATGGCGGTTGCGGAGCGGCTTGCCGCGCTTATGGAGTATCTAAATATGAGGTCTGCTTTAAAGTCGGGGGCGTCCGCAGAAGCTATTACCGCCTTTTTGCATTTCAATTCGTCGAATGCTTTCCAACTTAAGAGATTATGGTGGAAAAGTGCCCATCCATCTTCATCGACACCCGCGCAGAGGGCGGATTTTTCCTTTGCCACGTTTCCGACTTCGCCGAAATATTCCAGATGCGCCAGCCCGACATTTGTTATTATGGCTATGTCTGGGCGTATCATATCCGCGAGGGCTTTCATTTCGCCCGGCGCGGAAACTCCGGCTTCGACTATTGCGAGCTGGTTTTGGCGGAGATCTATTTTTGTCAACGTGAGGGGCACGCCTATTTGGTTGTTCAAGTTCCCTTCCGTGACAAGAGGGTTTTTCCAGGCGGCAAGCGCGGCGAGCATTTCCTTCGTGGAAGTTTTTCCGCAAGACCCAGAGACCGCAACCACCGGATTTTCAAATCGCCTCCTATGGAATTGCGCTATCTTTTGAAGGGCGGATAGAGAGTCGTCTACGACGAGTACTGGAACGGCAAGATCGAGTTCGCGTTCGGCAATTACGGCGCTTGCGCCGTTTGCCACTGCGTCGGCGGCGAAGTCGTGGCCGTCGCGCCTCCCTTTTAAAGCGACAAAAGCGAAGTCTTTTTCGACATTGCGGCTGTCGTTTGTAAAGCCTCTTATTTCAGGGCGCTTATTTGGGGGCATGAGTGTCCATGAACCTCCCGTCCACGCCTGAATATCGTCTGTTTTAAAAAACGGCATTTTTTATCCTTTGATGTCTTATAAGCGTTATATGAGGCCCTTTAGGGCCAATAGTTCTTCAGCGACGCGTTTGTCGTCGAATGGTATAATGGTGTCGCCAAGCTCCTGAAATGTTTCGTGCCCCTTGCCGGCTATTAGTATGCAGTCCCCGTCCGATGCTGCGTCTATGGCAAGGTTTATCGCGCGCCTCCTGTCCTCTACAAAAGCTATCTTTGCCGGGTTTACGACGCCTTTTTTCATGTCGCTGAAAATTTGTTCCAAGCTTTCGCCGCGGGGATTGTCTGAAGTCGCCCATGCTATATCGGCATACTCCTGGACAGTTTTCGTCATGAGGGGCCGCTTGCTCCTGTCGCGTTTGCCTCCGCAGCCGAAAACTACCAAGAGGCGTCCCTTGGCTACTTTTCTCAACATCGTCAGGCCGTTCTTTAGCGCGTCGTCGGTGTGGGCGTAATCGACGAATATGTCAAAGTTTTTCGGGCTTTGAACCTTTTGCATTCTGCCGGGAACTCCCCTGAATTCGGCGAGAGCGCTTATGGCTTTTTGCAGGGAAACGCCTTGGGATTGCGCTATGCACAAAGCGGCGAGGGCATTCGACACGTTGTAATGGCCGGGCATCTTTACCGCAACTTCGGCGTGCTCGCCGCTTTTGAGAACAAGCGCAAAGCGCGACATGTTAGGCTCGAGCCTTAGGTTTGTCGCTCGGACATCGGCGTCTTCTGAGTCTATTCCGAAAGATATAAGCTCTGTTTTAGGATCGAGCCTTTGTGAGAGCTCGCGCCCGCGCGGATCGTCGAAGTTTATGATTGCCACGCGCGGCAAAGTGCCAAGGGCCCCGGTAAACATAGAGGCTTTCGTCTCGAAATATGAGTCCATATCCTTGTGGTAGTCGAGATGGTCGCGCGTGAGGTTGGTAAAGCAGGCGCAGTCGATTTTTATTCCTCCGACCCTGTTTTGAGCTATCGAATGCGAGCTGACTTCCATTGCCGCGTAGGAACAGCCGGCGTAGCGCATTTGACTGAGCATCGCGTGCAGCTCGAGCGCCTCGGGCGTCGTGCGTGCCGCGGGTAGGCACCTTCCGCCGAGATCGTAGTGTATGGTCCCTATGAGGCCGCACTTGCCCTTTGTGCGTGAGAGAATCTCCTGCGCCATCCAGGTTACGCTGGTTTTGCCGTTTGTTCCGGTTACGGCTATTATCTTCATCGCCTCGTCTGCCGCTCCGTAGAAATTTTTAGCGGCTTTGCCGAGCGTTTTGGACATGTCTTCCACTTGAATCCACGTCGCAGGAAAAACTTTAGGCGCGGGGCGTTCCGAGACTATGACAGATGCTCCCCTGTGCGCTGCTTCCTCCACGTAAAGGTTTCCGTCGGCGTTTATTCCCTTGACGGCGAAGAAGGCAGTTCCGGGGGCGACCCTTCTGCTGTCGGCTATGAGCATTTTTATTTCAGCGTTTTTGTCGCCGGTGAGCTTTAGGGCTTCCGAGGCTTTTGCCAGCCGCTCGGCGGTGTAGGGCACTGCGCCTCCTGAATCATGCTGGGCGAACGACATGCGGGCGAACCTGTCGCGCGCTCCGCATAGAGAAATTAAACTTTCGAGATTTGAGAATCCTACCATTGTGAAAAACCTTTCCACGCGACTTTTTTTTCAAACTCTTCGTCGCTTTGGATGCCGAGATAATTTGCCGCCTGTTCGGCGACACTTTTAAATGACGGAGCGGCAACTATTCCGCCGTAGCCTATTCCATTTAAGTTTGGGCTGTCTACAACTACCGTAATGACGAGCCGCGGACGTTGCGCCGGAAAGAATCCTGTAAACGAGGCAACGTGTTTTCTGTTGCTGTATTTACCGTCCACAATCTTTTGCGAAGTTCCCGTCTTGCCCGCCACGGCAAAGCCTTTCAGCTGCGCTCTTGATGCCGTTCCCGTTTGGCTCACGACCTCAGTGAGCATTTCGGACATTAAGTTGGCTATCTTTGGGTTTATCACTTTCCGAACTCCGCGCGGCGGATAGTTCATTATAGTCTGGCCGTTGTTGTCGTATATTTTGCGGACGAGTTGCGGCTGCATATAGATGCCTTGATTGGCTATTACGCTCATTGCGCAATGCACTTGCAATGGTGTGGCAGCCACAGCATGCCCCATGGGGAGGCGCGTAATCGTCAGCCCGTCCCAATTTTTCACTTCGTGGAGCGTTCCGCCTATCTCGCCTTCAAGGCCTATTTTTGTCTTTTGTCCAAAGCCGAAAAGTTCGGCGTAATCGTGGAGCTTGCGCTCTCCGAGCATAAGGCCGAGCTGTACAGAGCCTTTATTGCTGCTCTTTTTTGCTATCTCGCGCACGGATAAAGTCTCCATCTTATGCGCTTCGCGCGGAAGCCTTAAAGTCCTTCCCTTGTATGTTACGGTGTCGAGGTCGCAATCGAAACGGTCTTCTGGCCCGACGAGAGATTCGTTTAAGGCCGCGGAAATCGGGACTATCTTAAATGTAGATCCGGGCTCGTATTGGTCGGAAATGGCGCGGTTGCGAAGGTTCCCCTGGGGATATTTTGAAAAGTTGTTCGGGTCAAATCCGGGGGTGCTCGCCATGGCGAGTATATATCCCGTCGATGGCTCGCTCACTATTATGGTCGCAAAATCCGGATTGTATTTGTCGTTTATTTTGCGGAGTTCGCTTTGCACTATCTCCTGCAAAACCAGGTCTATCGATAGTTCCACGTTCATTCCGTCGGTCGGGGGAACGTCTTTCGAGCGGAATTGCACGAGTTCGCGGCGCCTTCCGTCGCGCTCAGTCTTTATGAAGCCGTCCTGCCCGCGCAGATAAAAATCGAACTGGCGTTCTATTCCCATTACGGCGTCGAACTCCTTGTTTACGAATCCGACTACATGTGACATGAGTTCCCCGGACGGATAAACCCTCTCGTATTTTCTGTTGCCGTATATTCCCTTCACCTTGTAGGACATTATTTTTGAATAGGTTGCGTCGTCGTATATTTCGGCGAGTTTGACCCACTGCCTATCGGGATTTTCGAGGCATTTTTTGCGGAGTTCGGAGTAGGGAAGGTCAATGAGAGCGGCTATGAGGGATAGCTTTTTTTCGTTTTCGGGAGTAAATTTTAGCGTTGAAGGATCCGCTCCGAGAACGGTGACTGGACGGCTTGTGGCAAGCAGGTTCCTGTGGACGTCGGTTATGTTGCCGCGGCGGGCGGGAATGGTGTCAAACCTATTGCGGGCCTTGTCCGTTTCGGCGATGCTCACATCGCTTCTGACCACATGCAGATAGTAGAGCCTCCCGAGAATCGCGCAAAAGACGCAAATTATCGCTGCGGCGAAAAGCGACAGCCTTCCGGCGGATATAAAAGTCGAAGCGTTTGACCTGCGCCGCTTCTTCATCTGACTTTAGCCTCCTTCTCCTCGGGAATCTTGAAGGATACGAAACCTTTTTCGCCGCCGTTAAATTCGACTTTTCCCCCGTCGTAGTTTTCATAGGCTCGAATTATTCCCGCCACGTTCGGGCGGAGAAGGCGCGCGCCAGCGCGAAGCTTTAAATGCGACGGGTGTTCCTGTTCGGTTATTTTAACCGACAATTCTTCGCAGCTGCGGCGGAGCTGCTTTATGCGAAGTTCGTGCGCGGAGATTTTGCGCGCCAAGTCGACTTTCTTTTGCCGCTCGACGGATATTGCAAACAATCCGCCGGCTGATACCGCTATAAAAAGGAGCGTCAAAAGCGTTCCGATGAAGGTTCTCATTTTAGACATCTCAATCCTTTCTAATGGCGCGCAGTTTTGCGCTGCGGCTTCTGGGGTTCTCTGCAATTTCCCGATCCGACGGGGTAAGCGGGCTTCGCGTCAGCAGTGTGCCGAGCTTTATCCTGTCTTGCACCGAGCCATGGTCGAAACGCCCCTCGGGCAGCCCGGCGCACTTCTTGAAAAACCTCTTTACGATCCTGTCTTCGAGCGAATGGAAGGTGATGGCGGCAAGCGTTCCGCCTTTGGCAAGAACCGAAAATGCTTTCGGCAGAGCTGAAGATATCTCGTCGAGCTCGCCGTTTACCCTGATGCGTATGGCCTGAAAAGTTTTGGTTGCCGGGTGTATGCGCGTCCGGACGCCCACAGAGCCGCTTATTACGGCTGCAAGGTCGGAGGTCCTTTCTATGCGCGAGCGCGAGCGCGCTTCGACTATTGCGCGCGCAATTCCGCGCGAGCGCGCTTCGCCGCCGAGCTTGTATATGTCATCGGCAAGTTCTTTTTCTGTGGCAGAATTTACATATTCAAGCGCTGATATCCCTTCTTCGGGATTCATTCGCATGTCGAGTTTGCCGTCGCGCATGAACGAAAATCCGCGCGCGGGGTCGTCGAGCTGGAAGGAGGACACGCCAAAATCAAAGAGTATTCCGGCGTATCCTCCGGTTTGTAGTTTGTCCAGATCGGAAAATTTTATCTGATGGAATTCAAAGCGGCCGCGGTATTTCTTTTCAAACTCCCGCGCGCGCATTGCAGCTTGGGGATCCCTGTCGAGCGCGACCACTTTGCAGGCTGATTTTTCGAGAATCGCGCGCGTATGGCCCCCGCCTCCAAAAGTGCAATCGAGATACGTGAGGGAGTCTTGCGGGTTTAGAAGAGACACAGTTTCTCCAAGCATAACGGGGCAGTGTGCGCCTCGTTCGAGGATTGTTTTTGTTATGTCATCTTCGGATTGTCTCATTTCCACATCCTGGAAAAAATCCCTTTTCCCCTGGTCTGTTTCGCCCTGCTATGCTTTGAAATACCTTCATGCGCTTAAAGGCCAAGTTCCTCCAGAAGCGACGCGTCCTCCGAGGCGTCTGAATCGCCAAGCCATTTTTCTCTCGTTTGCGGATTCCATATTTCAAAACCGGCCCCCATGCCAACCATGCACACTTCCTTGTTTATGCCGGCTGCCTTCAATACGGATTCGCCGAGCATCGCGCGGCCTTGTTTATCGCAGCCGAATGTGCAGCTTTTCGACATGAACCTCTGCAGCACTTTGCGCTTGGCGGGATTGGCTATGCTTATTTTCGATATTTTTTGGTATATTTCAGCCATCATATTCGGAGGAAACACCGATATGGCCCCGTAGGTGGTTGGTATTGCAAGATAGGAGTTTTCTCCCTCGTCGCCTTTGAAACGCCATTTCGCCGGTATTGTTATGCGCCTCTTTTCGTCGAGCTGCTTTTCAAACTCGCCGGCGTAAAAACAGAGACTTTTGGCTTCATCGGACATATTGCATTATCTTCACCATTTTCACCCATTTTTTACCATTTTCATCCACTGTCAACTCATTTTTTTTAAACTTTTGAAAAAAATAATGCTTTTTTTCACCCGGGCTTTAGCAATTGGGGAAGGGGGAATTTCAAATTTTTTAACGGCCAAGCGGAAGATATTTATTGCCAGTTGTTGTTTTTATATTTTGGCATCTTTTCCCCGGTTTGAAATTTGCTCGGAAAAGGATATTACTTTAACTTCTTCTTGGAGAAGCCGCACAGTTCGGAGGTTTGAAATTTGCTCGGAACAGGATATTGCTTTAACAGGCGGCAACAGCATATCTTAAGGAACCAAAAGATTTGCAGCAAGATTTTGGAAAGCCGCGCTGCGGCAACTTGAACTGGAGCTTATAGCATGTTTTGATATGAAAAAAATCCGGACTTAAAAAAGTCCGGATTTTTAGTTTTGGAAATCTTCCTAAATTGGAATTATATATTTATCTGCAGTCTGCGATTTTTCCCGCGACTGCCGCCGCTGCGACCATGCGGGGGCTCATGAGTATTGTGCGCCCCGTCGGGCTGCCTTGCCTGCCCTTGAAGTTGCGGTTTGAGGTCGATGCGCAAATTTCGTCGCCGACGAGCTTGTCGGCGTTCATTGCCAGGCACATTGAACAGCCTGCTTGGCGCCATTCAAAACCCGCCTCGGAAAAAATTTTGTCTATTCCCTTTTCGCGCGCAATCTTGTCGACAATTTGCGATCCCGGAACAGCCAGCGCCCGGACGTTTGCGGCGACTTTTTTGCCTTTTAGGAATTTTGCCGCGTCTTCAAAGTCCGACAATCTGCCGTTTGTGCAAGAGCCGATGAAAGCGACGTCTATCTTTGTTCCTGCAATAGGTTTTCCCGCTTCGAGTTTCATGTACGCGAGAGCGTCTGCCGCGTCCTTGCGCTGGGCGGGATCTTCGATTGCTGATGGGTCGGGTATATTCTCGTCGATGAAGACCGCCTGGGACGGGTTCACCCCCCAGGTCACTGTGGGTTTGATTTCGGAAGCGTCAAATTCCACGGTATCGTCGTATTTGCAAGCTTCGTCCGAAGCAAAGGTCTTCCAGTATTCCACGGCCTTTTCAAAATCCTCGCCCTTTGGAGCATATGGGCGGTTTTTCAAATAATCGAAAGTCTTTTGGTCTGGATTGACGTATCCGATGCGGGCTCCGCCTTCTATGGCCATGTTACAAACGGTCATACGGCCCTCCATATCCATGTCGTCAAACACTTTTCCCCCGAATTCGTATGCGTAGCCGATTCCCCCATTTACGCCGAGCTTGCGTATTACATGCAGGGCGAGGTCTTTGGGTCTGACACCGTCGGGGAGCTTTCCGTTGACATTGATGCGGCGGACTTTCAGCTTCTTAAAAGAGAGGGTTTGGGTAGCGAGCACGTTTCTCACCTGGCTCGTTCCTATTCCAAATGCGATTGCTCCGAATGCTCCGTGCGTTGCCGTGTGCGAATCTCCGCAGGCAACCGTCATTCCGGGGTGTATGATTCCCTGTTCGGGCATGACGACGTGTATCACTCCCTGTTTACCGGTAGGGGTGTCGAAAAATTTTATGGAATTGTCGGAGCAGTTTTTGCGTATGTGCAGGAGCATTTCATAAGCGGTCGCGTCTTTGTATGGCTCGCTCCTGTCGTCGGTGGGTATGATGTGGTCGACGGTCGCGAACGTGCGCTCCGGATATTTTACTCCGAGCTTGAGGGCGCGAAGCATGCCGAAAGCCTGCGGGCTGGTCACTTCATGAAGCAGATGGGTGTCGACCAGCAGCTGTGTTGAGCCGTCGGGCAGTTCTCTTACGGCGTGTTGCTTCCATACTTTTTCAAAGAGGTTTTGTTTCATTTCGATGCGGGTGTGTTGGCGGTTTTATTTGGATTTTATAAAAAACGGCGCGCGCGGTGATTTGCCCGCGCGCGCAGAAAATAACGCGGTTGCCGAAAGGCTTTAGTCGAGAAGCGAATCGTCCATGTCCGAGTTGTCGTAGACGTTTTGAACGTCTTCGAGATCGTCGAGCGCGTCGATGAGCTTGGTTATTTTTTTTGCCACGTCGGGATCGGTTATGGATACTTCGTTGTTTGGTATCCAGGCCAATTCGGCGTCGTCTGGCTCTATGCCGGCTTTTTCGAGGGCTTCTTCGACTGCGTTGAAGCAGGAGACGGGGCAGAGAATCTCGAAGTAGTCGCCGTTGTTCTTAATATCTTCCGCGCCGGCGTCCAAGACAACCTCCATGAGCTTGTCTTCCGAGACTTTGTCCGAGGATATGGTGAATTGCCCCTGTTTTGTGAATGTGAATTGGAGCGCTCCGGGATTGGCGAGGTTGCCTCCGTTGCGGGTGAAAGTGCTTCTAACGTCGCTTGCGGCGCGGTTTTTATTGTCGGTTGTCACTTCGACGATAATGCCGATTCCGCCGGGGCCGTATCCTTCGTATAAGAGCTGCTCGTAAACCACTCCCGGGAGTTCTCCCGTGCCTTTTTTTATCGCGCGCTCAACATTGTCGGCGGGCATATTCGCTGTCTTTGCCTTTTGTATTAGCATGCGAAGGCGCGCATTTGTGGTGGGGTCTCCGCCTCCATCTTTGGCGGCGAGCGTCAAATCTTTGCTTATCGCGCTGAAGATTTTGCCGCGCTTGGCGTCCACCGCCGCCTTATGCCTCTTGGTTGTGGCCCATTTGCTATGACCTGACATCTTTTATTTTCTCCTATTTCTGTTTCGGGTGCTTATAAAAATCTCGAGCTTGTGAAGTTCTATTATGAAGTCGGGATTTTCAAGCATTTTTTTGCGCATATATCCCATACTTTAGCAAAAAACGCTTTTTAACGAAGTAAAGAACTACCTTTTTTTGGGGGTTGAACGCCCGCCGGGATTTTTCTTGCGCTTTTCGTACATCGTCCCTTTCAAGGCGTCTTCGCGCTTCTTCCTTTTCGCTTTCAGCGCGTCTTCGCGCGCGATGCGCAGCTGTTCGCGGAGGGGAAGCTTTTTAAAGCTCTCGCCCCTCTGGTTTTGCGCGGCCTGGGCCTGTTCCATCGCCTCTTGAAAGCGCTGCATGAAGCCGGGCTTTGAACGCTTTTGGAGTTTCACTCTATCGGCTCCGAGCCTGATTATCAGGGATTGAAGTATGCCAAGAAGGCTTTGCACGAGCCAGTAGAGAACCAGTCCCGACGGAAAATTATAGAAGAACAGCAGGAGTATTACGGGCATCAGCTTAAACATCATCGCCTGCGTTTTGTCTGTCGAAGGCGTCGGGGTGATGTGCATTTGTATAAATGTCACGGCGGCGTTTATCAGCGGCAGCACATGCAGGGGGATTCCGAATACCGACGGGCACGAGGCTATCGTATCGGGAAGGGACAGGTCTTTTATCCAAAGAAAGTGCGCAAAGCGGATTTCGCACGAGGTTTGAAGCATGTAGTAAAGGCCTATAAAAATCGGTATTTGTATGAGTATGGGCAGGCAGCCGGCAAGGGGGTTTATTCCGTACTCGGAATAAATTTTCATGGTTTCCTGCTGGATTCGCTTGGGATCGTCCTTGTATTTTTCGCGGATTTCCTTTATCGGGCCCTGCATTTTAGCCATGCGCTGGGCCGATTTTATCTGGATTGAAGTCAGCGGCCAGAGGACGAGGCGGACCAAAAGGGTCAATATTATAATGGACCAGCCCCAGCCCCACTCGGGCGATATCACGGATATCCACGAATGTATCCAACCCATCAGGCGCGAGAGCGGGCGGCTCACGAAGCCGAACCAGCCGTAATTCATTACCTCCTCTTGGTGCCCTCCCATTGAAAAGAGGCGGTCTAACTCTTTTGGGCCAACGTAGTAGATGCCGGAAATTTCCCACGACTGTTCGGGCGGGATTGCGCCTACATTAAAGCGCAGGAACCCGGAAAGGGCGTTTTTCATATATTTTTCGCCGCTTTGGGTTTCGAGCGCTATTGGTATTGCCAAGCCTCCGTCGGCAACGGCGGAGTCCGGGGTGAAAACGGAGGAAAAAAATTGGTTCTTTATGCTTCCCCAGCGCACGCCGTCGATATTCAAATATTCGTATGGAAGGGCGCGGCTGGCTCCCAACCCGAGGAATCCGGAGCTGTCGACAAAGCTCGAGGAGCGCGAAAAGTGGGACGAGGAGCCGTCGTAAAGGCCGAGGGCGAGATTTGTTCCGTAAACATCGCTTTCAGTGGGAGGAACCGCGCCCAGACAGAGCCATACGGTTTTGAGGTCGAGCGGCTTTGATGACAGATTGGTAATCTTTGTGGAAGTCCGCAAGGCATAGGGCGAATATTCCTCTTTGACGCCTTTTATTAAAGAGTATTTCCTCTCTATTTTCATCAAGCCCGGTTCGACGTACTCGTAAGTTGCCGAATCCGGAGATTTTGAGACGAGGGAGAATGCGTTGAGAAACGGGGCGGGGAGGTCGGAGGCGGGATCGAAAAACGCCAGCGACATGGCCGGCAGGGCGCCGGGTACGTCGTTGAAGGAAAAGCTTTCCTCAGAGTCCTGGAATTTGGCGTATTTGGAAAGCTTTACGGACGATATGGATCCTCCCTTGTTGCTAAATATTGCGGATATATCGTCGTTGGAAACGGTGAATCTTTCCTCTTTTGCGTTTTCTTCTTTTGCAAATGGGGATTTCGCCCCTATCATTTGGCTGGAGGACGGCTTTTGCTCCTGGATTTTTTCGGCAGCCTCCATCGCGGCCATTTCCCTTGCGCGCCGCATGCCTTCGGCCTCCTTCTTCGACGAGTCGTACATGAAGTAGAAGGCTGCCATCAGCAGTAGAATTCCTATTATCGTATTTTTTTTGTCCATCTTCTGAAAAATAAGATTTTAGTAATTATCGTAGCGGCGCGTTTCGTCAACTTTGTTTTGCGCAAAGAGCTTTTTCCATTCAAATTTTTTGGGGACGTAGTCGAAGCCCCCCGCGGAGAACGGATTGCATCTGAGTATCCTGCAAAATCCCATGATAAAGCCTTTGACGGCGCCGTGCCGCGCTATCGCCTGTTTGGCATATTCGGAGCAGGTCGGATAAAAGCGGCAGCCGCTTCCCGGTATTATATGGATTAGGGGCGAAACCAGCTTTTGGTACAAAACAATGCAGAGCCACATCGGGGTCGATAGTATGCCGACGGGCATTTTATTTTTTTTCGTTCGTTTGTCCATTGTCGGTTTTGCTTCTCCTTTGCGTTATTCCCGCGCGTTTCTATTTTTTTCCCGAACTTTTATCTTTGCCAATGTCGGATTTTTCGGAGAGGAGTTTTAAGGCGGCGCGCGCGAATTTCTCCTTCAGGTCCGAGTAGGGGAATTTTTTAAATCCCGGGCGCACGAAGATTAAAATATCGGCATTCTGCGGGAAATCCGGCGCGCACTCTCTAAATATTGCGCGGAATTTGCGCTTGGCGCTGTTTCTTTCCACAGCGCAGCCGGTTTTTTTGCTCGCGACTACCGCTATTCTCGAGACTTTATTCTCTGGGGCGGGGCGGGCATAAAAAACGAAGGCGGAACAGTCCGCCTTCGCCGAATTCAATTTAACGAATTTAAAATCTCTCGCCAGACGAACCCTGTTTTGTCTTCCGAAACGCATTGGGCTGTCCAATATTTTCCCGTCTCCCGTTTTTGAATTTGATTTACTTTGGAATTCAAATCCGGCGCCGCGCGCGCATTGGCGGCGCCCGGCCGGGAGAAGCAAAGCGGTTATTTCGTCACGAGCCTCTTGCGGCCCTTTTGTCTGCGGGAAGCGATGACGCTTCTGCCCCCGCGAGTTTTCATTCTGGCGCGCCATCCGCAGCGGCGGGCGCGCTTTAATTTAGAGGGATTGTATGTGGGATTCATAATGTTTGTCTTTCCTGAAATTTTTTAAAGGGCATTATGAAAGAGTATTTTTCACTGTTGTCAATCCCCATTTTAGATTTTCATTCCGGTTCTTGTTTCCGGGCGGAGAGCGGCCTTGAACGGGGCGATTTTTATTGTGGGATTTTGCTGAAACTGTCCCGGGGCGGATTTAAAAAAAAGCGCCGCGCCGCGCGCGGAGTTTATGCAGTGGCGAGTTCGGTAGGTGCTGCACATTTTGCCCGCATTGCGCGCCTTTAGCATGCATTGTAGATAGAAAAGATATTTAAGCTGGATTGCGCGGGGCAATTTTAGCTTGATTTTTTCTCTTTCTTTAAGAATTTAAAGGTATGCTTCAGCCAGGCGTAAAACCGAATTTATATCTGCTGGGGTTCATGGGCACGGGAAAGAGCGTTCTTGGAAGGAGATTGGCGGAGCGCTTAAATTTCAGGTTTTTGGATTCCGACGACGAAATCGAAAAAAAGTATTCGATGAGCGTGCGCGACATCTTTTCCAAATTCGGGGAGGGCAAATTTAGGGAAATGGAGCGCGAGTTCATAACTGCCGGGCATCCTTCGTCGGCTTGTGTGGTTGCTTGCGGCGGAGGAATGTCGTGCCGTCCTGGAATGCCCGAGCTTTTGCGGTCAAAGGGCGTTTGCGTGGTTCTTTTCAGCAAGCCTGAGGAGATTCTGGAGCGGGTTTCTGGAACTTCAAAACGCCCCTTGTTAAACGTTGCAAATCCCATGGATAAAATACGCTCGCTGCTGAAGGAGCGCACTCCATTTTATATGAAAAGCGGAGTGGCGATAGTGGCGGATAAAAACCTTAAAATTTCCGAAGATAGGATAATAAGGATTTATTTTTCCGAATGCCGCAGAATGGCAGGCAGGGGCGGTAAAAAATCTTCCGCCAAATAAGTTTTTTAGCCTTTTCGGAGTTTTATATCCGGAGTTTTTGCCTCTTATAACGCTTCTGGGATAATGGCATTTTTTTCAAAATGATGTCATAATAATCATTTGTCGAAAATCGGTATTTTTGTTAACATAGTTTCCGTGAAGGGAACTTTTATAGAATTCTTTCTTATGCCCAATAGGCATTTGTGCCTCTTAGGCGCTCTCTTGATGCTTCACCCCAAGAGGGAATGTTTATTTTCATGCGCTCCATTTTTAACTGTGAAAAAGGTTATATTATGAAAACAAAATCTGTGAAAATCGCATTGTTAATATCCGCTTGGATATTTGCTTCAGTGTTCTCGAATGCCGAGACGCTTTATTTTACGAATGTTTCCAACGGAAATATAGATCCCATTTACATATTCAGAAATGGAAGCGATGTTTCTTGGAAAACCGAGGAAGGCTTGAACCAAGTGCCTGCCTTAAACGGAGATTCTCTCGTTATTTCGCCGGATTATTTTGAAAATACATCTAAATACTACTATCAAATAGCTTTCAGCGCTGGCAATAATTATAGCAGTTCCTTCTCCTATTCTTTTGATTCCATATATACGACGAACTATAATTCTGAAAGCGATAGTACGACTAGTAGTGTAATATATCAATTAATTATGGCAGCTTATAGCAATGCCAATTCCGTTGTAAATGCTTCGGTTGGGAAAATAACGGTCGCTTCCGGTACCACGCGAGTTATTGCCCGCGGTTATGTTAGTAATACATATAGTCACGACCTCAATCTCAGCGTGGTTGGCGATGTCGTTGTTGGAAGCGCAAAACCCGAAGGTTCTTCTCTTGCAAACGATTTGACAGGAAATCTTAATTTTGGCGGCAGTGGCCGTTATTATGAGGGGCAGACTGATGCCATTCCTTTGCAGTCACTTTCGATAGGCGGAAATGTCATTATTGGCGGGGCAAGCTTTGTAAACTTAAACGTCGGTTATAAACCTTATGGAAGCACTTACGACATCAACTCTCCTGATGTCGCAATAAACGGTGTCGTCGTTGGATATAATGGGAGTTATATCGACAGCACTACGGGCGAAACAAAAACAAATTTGCTTATTGGGTCCCACCAATATTCCGCTTTTATCCTTAGCAACGGGAATAACACGAATGCTGCAAATTCGGTTGGTGCCACTCAAGTCATTCAGGTTGGTGGATTGTCCGGAGTAGTGACCACGCAAAA
>CASFWX010000057.1 GCA_949298545.1 uncultured Verrucomicrobiota bacterium
CAGCCGCTCCGCTCCTGTAAAAAAATACCGCACTTTGCAGCTCCCCGTCTTCCACTATTTGCCAATATCCCAATACGTCGGCGCGAAGCGAGTTTTCCACAGGTACATTTCTCCCCTTGTCTTCAGCCACCATTTCCAAGCATGAAACGCTAAATGCGCAAAACGCCAAAATTGCGCTGAAAGAGGAGATGCCCAATAGCGCCCTGTTCACCTCAGCACCTCCGACACTGCCGCGGCAACGCAATCGGGCGAGGGATTTTCAGCCTCTTTCGCCACCGGCATTCCGAACTTTTTCACAGCCTCCGATGTAGTCGGCCCAACAGTTATGATTTTAGGGCGGAGCGCGTTTTTATCTGTCGAAAGGAGCTTTGCGGAAGCCGCGAAGTTTTCGACTGCCGACGGGCTTGCAAACACCACAGCGTCGGCTCCAAAGCGCTTAAAATCAGCCACCGGCGGCGACGATGGATCGGGCGATATCGGAATATTTTTATATACGACAAATTCATCGACTATAGCCGCAAAATTTCCCTCGAGAAGCTTTATATAGTCCCTCAAGCCTTTGTCTCCGCGCACGGCAAGCATTTTCAGGTTGTCGAGGGTTTCGAATTCCGCCATTTCGCGCGCCATTTCGAGAGAGTTTTGCACCCGCGGAACGACATCGGCTCTCAGAAAATACTTTTGAAGCTCTCTTGCCGTGCTTTCGCCGACACAAGCTATGCGCGCCAAGCCTATCGACCGTATGTCGTCAAAAGATTCAAAAAAAGCCTTGAAAAAGCCCCTCACCGCATGGACGCTCGAAAATGTTATCCAGCTGTAGGAGCCGAGTTCCCCGAAGATGTCGTCCAACTCGTCGGGATCGGTGCCATATTCTATCTTAACGAGGGGAACGTCTAAAACGTCGAATCCCCTAGAAAGCAAAAGTTCCGAGAGAGCGGAATTGTCCGCCCGCGTCAACAGCACTCTTTTTCGTTGTCCCGCCGCCATTTTTTTCATCTCATATCGTCAGATTTTACCCAATATAAAAATTTTTAATACTTGCATTATTTTATGGCTGCGCCATTTCCCCAAAATCCGGCACCGCGCGTCAGTATGTAAAATCGTCCGACGCCTTCAGCGACAAGGCGAAAGCCTCCAAAAGCCTTACGCAATTTTCTATGTCGCGCAAATCGGCGACCTCGCTCGGCGTGTGCATGTAGCGCAAAGGCACCCCGACCAATCCGGTGGCGATTCCAGCCCGAGTCATCTGGATTATGCGCGCGTCTGTCCCGGTGGGACGGCTCTCCGCCGTAATCTGATAGGATATTTTCAGCGCGTCGGCGCAATCTACAAGCCTGGAAAAAACTTTTGGATTGATGTTTGGGCCCCGGGCAATTACGGGACCGCCGCCAAGCTTGACGTCGCCGAAGCGGTGCTTGTCGCAACTCGGAAAATCAGTGGCGTGGTCCACGTCTATTGCTATCGCGACGTCCGGATTCACGCCGTATGCGGCGGGCCATGCCCCGCGCGTTCCTATCTCCTCCTGCGTAGTCGCCACAGACACCAATTTATACTCGGGGCGAACTGAGGACTTTGAAAGCCGCCTTAAAACTTCAAATGCGCAATAACAGCCAGCCCTGTCGTCAAAAGCGCGGGCAGAACATCTGCAACCAGACAATTTTCTCACCGCAGTATCGTAAACAACGGGATCGCCTATGCTAACCAGCCTGCTCGCCTCCGCGCGCGAAGAAACTCCTATGTCAATCCATACCTGGTGGGTTTCAGGCACTTCCTTGCGCTCTTTTGCGTCCATTAAATGAACCGCCCGCTTCCCGGTGACGCCGTAAATTGGGCCGCTTGAAGTCATAACCACAACCCGCCTGCCTGAAAGCATGACATTGTCGTGCCCGCCAAGCTGCTCGAAAAATATGAAGCCGTCGTCGTCTATATACGAAACTATGAACCCAATTTCGTCCATATGCCCGGCAAGCATCAGGCTTTTCTCACCGGAGCCGAGGGACCCTATCCTGTTCCCTATAACATCCCTTTTAAATGTGTCAGCAGCGCCGCCGGCGTATTTTTCCACTATATCGGCTGCCTCGCGCTCCGTGCCTGTCGGCGAACGCGAGCGGAGAAGTTCGAGCAGAAACTCGTCCATTTCAAAATGTTCCGTCATATTTTCCCTTTCTGTATTGGTTTTAAGGCGAAGTAAAGCTTCCCGGCGATGAAACCGGGAAATCACCTATCCGCACACCGATTAAACTCTTAAAATAACAGCCTTTCGCATTTGGCGCCTCCGCCGATCGAAACTCTGCTGAATGGCCTACTCCGCCTTGCCGCGCAACTGCCCGATCGATATTCCGACGAGCTTGTATGATATCAAGCCGAGATCGTATTCGGATCCGCTAAAGTGAAAAGTGCGCTGAAGATGGAACTGGCTCTTCTGGGGAGCGAGCTTTAGTGCGGGAGAATGAGTCGAAATCTCATAGAACGAATCGTCGGGGCATGCGCGCGCCATGGGGCCGTTGTTGTACACGCTTATTGCATCTCCGTCAAATGGGCTGGAAACGCGCTGCCAGGAATTTTGAAGATATGCGGGCTTGCCGGAAGGTTTTATGTATGTTATCACAGTGAGGATATTATTTGCGCCGTCGTAGCTCAGGACAATCCCTTCGCTGCGCGCGGGTGACACGCCTATCCCCGAAACGCTATTGCCGTCGGTTTTGAGCTCGATATATCCGGACTCCACAAGCAGTCTGCTGCCTCCGCCGAGAGCGCCGGATTCAAAATAGTTGTCGCGCACGATGTCGCCGAGCTTGGCCATATCTCCGTCCCTGTAGGGAATAAAAACCCTCGACTTGCGGTTGGCGTTGAAGTAGGATTGAACGCTTATATTTAGAAGCCCGGCATCGGGATCCCATTCTTTCTCGCCGAGGTTTGTAAGCTTGTTGAGCGACTGAAACGCCACGGCGCGCACTCCTTCGGGAATTTCTATTCCTAAAATCTCGCCGATGTCGGCGCGGCTAAGCACCGACACTTCGCGCTCGGCGCGCACGTTAAATGTAAATCCCTTTGAATTCTGAAATTCCGTCTCCTTGGAGAGTTTTATTTGCGTCTTGTTTTGAGCCTCAACTTTCCACGGCTCTTGCGAAAAAGCCTCGGGAACGAGCCAATTCTCCTCAGAATGCATGTCGCCCTGCCTGAAGAATACGGAGAAATCCCCCCCTTCGGGACCTATCAAAAACCTGTCTTCTCCACCAGCATGAACAGAGCGCAAATCCTCGTTTTTAAGGGCTATTAGATCGCGGTTTATCCACCCCATACTAAAGCCTTCGGAACCGTCGAGAGTCGACGTGAACACGCGGCCCTGCCACGAGGGCGACACTAATATAAAGGATTTGCCCTCTCCCAAAAGCACGGCATCTATTCCATACTTTGAAAAAAACGAGAGTTCCTGCCCAAAAGTCCAAAGTTCGGCGCCGTCATTCTTAAACGCCGTCTCTCTCATAAGGCCGCAACCTGACAATACAATTAACGCTATAAAACTCGCTATGGGCGAAATTTTTTTCATTCTTCTGAATTTGCACATCGCAGCTAAGTCTTCAACTCTTTTTTACAGGGAACCAATTTGTTCTTAAAAAACATCTCCTATCCTTGGGGCGAATCTTAAATTTCCGCCGGGCGTCCCCGAAGCCGACAGCAGGGACGAGCGGCCCGAAAATGCCGCATGCATGGGCCGTATAAACTAAACGCCGAAAAAATCCTGCCCTCCCTCCCCACGCCCAGGCAGCACATCCCGCCGGGCGGCAAGGCCCGCAGGCCGATGGCTCAGACGCAGGCTGCCGGCAAACTCTGCTTGCTCTCAAAAATTTGGAGACCTGAAAAGTTGAATCCGCGGCATGTCGGACCCGCTGTGCGCTATGCATTTTCCCCGGCGATGTAAATATCGCCTTTGGAGAGATCCGCCTTTATCACAATCCCCCGCTCGTCCCTTTCAAAGGGGACGAGGATTGAAGATTCGTCCACAATCGATGCGGGAAGGACAATCGTCCGCTCCCCTTGAGGGAGATTGCCCCCCTCCGGCGGCAAAAATTTCATCTTGGCAATTTTGCCGCCCGCGACCTTGAAATCAATCCAAGCGCCCCCATAACACGGCAGCTTAAATGAATAGTCCTTCCAGCTCTCCGGAACCGATGGAGCCACGCGAATCTCCCCATTGTCGAGATTGTGAAGCAGCATCTTGTTTACGGCGCTTACAAAGTTTCCCGACGCCGTAGAAAACCACGGAAGGCTCTGCACTTTAGGCTCGTTTATCTCGCAAAGGTCTCCGAATGCCAACGACGTCTTCGCTGCGGCGGAAAGAAGCTTTTGGGGCGCGGTTTTATCGAAGTACCAGACCAGCGCTTCGGTAGTCCAAGCAGCATACCATGCGCTCACCCCGCTTCCGACCGCGTACATGTTTCCAACGTCGTTTATGTTTTCAAAAAAATCGTAAACTGCGCGCTTCTCAAATGCCTCGCGCTCATCGAATATGGGATAGGGAAACAATCCGCCTATCACGTTTATGCTTTTTTCCGCGCAATCCTCGTAGGGAAGGTATTTCTCCGAGTCGCGCGGAAGGCCTTTGCGCAAAGCGGCCGCGGCGGAGCGCCACTTTGCGGCATGCTCCGCATCTATGCCCAGCATCTCCGCAGACTCCGCCGCGCGTTCAAAAGTGTAAATTATCCCGCACGAAGTCATGAACGGATTGAGCTTGGCAGGCCCAAGCCTTTCGAGATCAGTGCATCTGGATACAAACATGCTTCCGTCTCCCTTGTCGTAAATCCAATGCGAATAATAATATGCCGCAGACTCCGACAACAGGGGATAGGCGACATTTTTAAGGAATTCCAAATCTCCCGTATATTTATAATGCGTCCACGCCGCAGCCGATATGTTCGACATGTGAAAAATATGTTCGAGCCAATACCCGGGAAACGCGCGCTCGATAGCCGCAAAGCGCGGCTCGTAGGTAATCCACGTAAATTGCGCCCCAGTGCTCTTGGGGACGGGGCGGTTTCTTGCAGTGCGATTCATCGCCGTCCAAAGGATAGACTTGCGGAAATCGGAACTGCGGCGAGATTCGGCAAACTTGCCGCTCGATGAAAGTGCCATTGCGCAAAATGCCTCGTCCCAGCCGAAGAAAGCCCCGCCCCAATGCGACCCGGAAAATATCCCTACGGGATAAGACCACTTGGTGGTGTTGCAGCGCTGGTGGTACAATCCAGTGTAATATGCGTTTTCTATCGATTTATCGGGTATGTCGATTTCCGCTCCGCGCCAAAATTCTCCCCATGCCTTCTTGTGCGAAGCCAGCAATCCGTCAAAACCCAACTTGCGCGCATCTGCGCGCATGCTCTCGCCGAGAGCGCGCCATTTTTCCCCAAGACCAGAGGCGGAGTTTTCCCCCGAAACGAGTTCGTCTCCGTAAAAATCCATATCGTCGGCAAAAGTTATAAAATAGTCGCAAACAAACGGCCTTTCCTTGGAAGCTGTCGAACAGCTTTCAAACACGGCGCAATCCGACGGAAATGTGCGGGTGCGCTTCTTTATCGGCATCTTTTTAGAATCAAAAACGCCTGTCGATTCGGTGTTTAGCAATACCTCGTCCGAAGCGGGGCGAAAAGACACTTTTGCTGGCGCGCTCGAAAGTATCGACAACTCCCCGCGCAATGTATCAAGGCCAAAAATCACGTATCTCAATATTGCGCTCGAATCTCCCTTCTCCGCCTCCTCCGTGCGAACCCGCTCCCTGTCCTTCTTATAAGTCTCAGGCGCAAAAGTATATACAAATTCAAAATCCACCTTGGCCTCAGATTTTGGCTCGACTATTTTTCTCACAACCAAAAATTCCCTGTCAAGAGGAACAAATGCAACTGTCTTCACCACCGCATCGGGATATTCAACGACGTTTTCGGAAACTGCAGATTTTACGTCGAGCGAATGGGTCCATTTCAAAGGGGCCTGCTCTTTCCCGTTTATTCTCACGGATGAATTGAAATATCCCATTGGAACAAGCGTGTCGTTGGGCATTCCATAGCGGCGCCCCGCCCTCACAACATAAGGAACGACTTGAGCGTATGGCCGGCGGTTCTGCTCCCCCAAATAGTCAATAATTGTCGATATGCTACCATTAGATATTAAGGCACCGCCATACCTTGACCCGTCGACCTCGCGGCCTTCCCCGGAGATTGTTTTTACCCATTTGCTTGCATATGCATTTTGAAAACTTATTACAAATAATATAATTGCATAAAAAAACAAATTTCGGTTAAAAACTTTATCGACCATATTTATCCCCCCTTTTGCATTCATAAGACATTTAGGTATATTAATAAAAATATGCCGGCTAAATCAAGCAATATTTGTGCCATGCTTATGTATAATATGCCATTATGCGATGGATTCTAAAAAATAGAATCACCAAACTCGCGAGAATTTTTGCGGGGAAGAGGGACGAAGACAAGTGTTGCGAAATTTAGAATAAATTTATGCCGGCATTATTCTGACAGCTAAACGAAATTTCCTAATAAAAGAAAAGGCACAGCGCAAATAAGATAAAGAACACAGTTCCCGAGGCATAAGCGACCCGTCTGAACAAGAGCATTCTCTCGAAAATGCGAATTCCCTTGTCTATGCGATTCCTGTATTCGGAAAACAGCATATCCCGCTCGGTAAAAAAATAGTAATAAGCCCTTGACGCACATGCAAAGGCGGCTAGCAATAACAGAAGAATGTATATAAGCCTTTCCATTTAAAAAAACTCATCATATGAAAATTAGCTAAAAAATATCAATTCAAATTTTTCATCTAAAATATAAAAATTAATTAAAAAATAAAAAAAAAGCTTGATTCCGAACAAAAATGTCTGCGGAACACCGTCAATGTCCCATAAATAAAAATATCCCCATAAGAGCATTCCTTGCAAGGCGTTATTTTAGGACTTCAAGGTGAATGTTTGAAAAACAAATCCTCTATTTCCAAGAGTTGAGAGGCGAAAAGTTTCAGGGGGGATTTGGCAAGTTTTTTCTATAAAAATTTATGGACATGCAAAATGTGAATAACTTGTTAAAAACTTCTTCTTGCAAGTTTAGAAAATAGTGGGATTATTTATGGCACAAACAAAAAAGACGCTGCCGGCTTCAATGCCTTCCTTCGGAACCGCCGAACTAAAGCAGTTGTAGCATAGCGTTGCAAGAATTTAACAATAACAAATTTACAACTTCAACAAAATGAATTTTCACAGGATTGAACTGGGATATCCGCCGTCAAATGGCGCATTTCCCGCATTTCCGAGGCCTGTCTGCACGGGTTTTCCCCCGAACAGGCGCACGATACTCAAAAAAATGTGAATAATTCGCCAATTTCACAGCAAGATGCCCGATACTTTAACAAACACAGTTCCGTCAATTCTATGGCAAACCGCAAAAACTGAAATGGCCTCCCGCCTGTCTGCGGACCTTTTTGATTCGTGGTTTGCAAACCTGCGCTGCCTGGGCGGAGATGAAAATCTAATAGTCCTCGAGGCTCCCGGAGAATTCGCCGCACTTTGGATTAGGGAAAATTTTCTCGATCTGATATCTCAGAACGTGTCGATGGCGGCAGGGAGGAAAATGGCGGTTGAAATCAAGGCTCGGCAGGAGGAGGAATTGGAAAATACCCGCGCCGGCGCACCGCGCGAAGACGGCTATCCCGCATCTGAACCAAAGTTTTCACGCATGCCCGAGCGCACCCGGGCATTTTATCCGCCAAGAGCCGCCGCGCCCGCCGGAATAAATCCGCGCAACACATTTGAGAACTTTGTAGTAGGCGAAAGCAACCAATATGCGCATGCTGCGGCCCTGGCAGTTGCCCAGGCTCCCGGAATGGCTTACAACCCGCTGTTCATATACGGCGCCACGGGGCTCGGCAAAACGCACTTAATGCACGCCATAGCCTACTTCGTGCTTACAAACAAGCCGGAAGCCAATATAATTTACATATCCTCCGAAAAATTCGTAAACGACTACATAGACGCAATCCGCGACAACAAAACTGTGGATTTTCGCCGCCGCTATAGGCGCGCGGACGTGCTCTTGATAGACGACGTGCAATTCCTTGCGGGCAAAGAGCGCTGCCAAGAGGAGTTCTTCCACACTTTCAACGAGCTTTTCAATTCCGGCAAGCAGATAGTCCTCACCTGCGACAAACCCATAGACGAAGTTTCCGACCTAGAGCAGCGCCTCGTTTCGCGCGTCGGCTGGGGGGTATCGGTGGACATAAAAGCTCCGGACTACGAGACGCGGCTGGCTATTCTGAGGAAGAAATTGTCCGCAAAAAATCTAAACGCGCAAATAGACGACGAAGCCATAGACCTTTTGGCCCGCAGCTTCACAAAGAACGTCCGCCGAATGGAGGGAGCCCTCGCCACGCTCATCGGATACTCGACCGCCGTCAGAGGCACGGTTGACGTAAAGAAGGCTCAAGAGCTGCTCTCTGATGTTCTGCGGGACGACAGCGCACCGCTCGTCGACATCGAGCAAATTCAAAAGAAGACTTCCGAATACTACAAGATAGATTCCAAAGAAATGTGCGGCAAGAGGCGCCCCGCCAACATCGCCCTCGCCCGGCAAGTGGCAATGTTCATATCGAGGCGATTGACGTCGCATTCCCTCCAGGAAATAGGCAGGCGCTTCGGCGGGCGCGACCATGTCACAGTTATGCACGCCATAAAGTGCGTCGACGACAGAATGCAAAACGACGAATCCGTAAAGAGAGCCGTCGATTATCTACTAAAAAATCTGTCTCTTTAAAAAACCTTTGTTTGATTGGTAGAGAAAAGGACGGCGATTTCCCTTAATTGCCGTCCTTTATTTTTCGCTTCAGCCGACAATTCCCTCCCTTTTTGCGCATTATTACAAACCATGTTCCTCTTTATAAAGCCGCTCCCTCCCGCTAACAAACCCGCGAGAAGAAAAAAGCTTGCTAATAGGCAAAATTTTACAAATTATCAAAACATATGTTTACCGTTTCCTCTTATCCTATCGCCATAGTAATGTGCGTGATTACCATGATTTGCTGGGGATCTTGGGCCAACACCCAGAAACTGACATCAAAAAATTGGGGGTTCCCCCTGTTTTACTGGGACTACTCCATAGGAGTGCTCCTATTTTCGCTGTTGCTTGCCTTCACAATGGGATCGTTCGGCGATACAGGGAGAAGCTTTTTGGCAGACCTTTCACAGGCGGACTCGAAATGGCTTGGATCCGCATTCCTCGGCGGTGTGATATTTAATATATCGAACATACTTCTGGTTGCAGCCATCGACATTGCAGGACTTGCAGTAGCCTTTCCCGTAGGAGTAGGGCTCGCCCTCGTGCTCGGCGTCATCACAACATATGTGGCAACCGGAGAGGGAAATGTTCCCATGCTTACAGCCGGCGTGGCTTGCGTGGTTATAGCCATCATACTCGACGCAATCGCATACGGCAAGCTTGGGGGATCGTCAAAGTCCTCACTTAAAGGCATTGCCATTTCCATTGCAGCAGGCATTCTGATGGGATTCTTCTACAGCTTTGTCGCCCAATCCATGGCAAAGGATACCGGCGGAGTGCTTGAACCCGGAAAACTCTCCCCATATACGGCGGTTGTGCTGTTCTCAATCGGCATATTTATTTCCAATTTTGTCTTCAACGTCTTTATGATGAAAAAGCCGCTCTCGGGAAAACCTGTCACATGCAAAGACTACTTTTCGGGAAGCGCATGGACGCATTTTATCGGCATTTTGGGAGGCGCTATTTGGAGCTGCGGCATGAATTTCAATATAATAGCCGCCCCCGCCGCCGATCCCGCGCTCGCCTACGGATTGGGACAGGGCGCGACCATGATATCGGCATTCTGGGGCGTCTTCATCTGGAAGGAATTTAAAAGCGCGCCCAAGGGGACAAATACGATTCTGACGCTGATGTTTGTCTTCTTTATCGTCGGGCTTGGAATACTGGTAGCCTCCAAAATGTAGATTCCGCCAAAGCGGAAATTCCTGCAGACATTCTTAATTCAAACATGCATATTATCCCGAAAGAGCTTATCTTTCGGGATATTTTATAGAAACTACCTTTGATAAAAAATAAAAAACATTCGCATAGATCGCCTGCAAAATCTGTTTGCAAAGGCAAGGCATGCGAATAATTTTATCCCGCATGAAAAGATACGTCGTCATCATGGCGGGCGGAGCGGGAGAGCGCTTCTGGCCGCTCAGCCGAATCGCCAGACCGAAACATCTATGGGACGTGACAGGCAAAGGCGAATGTTTGCTAATGCAAACGCTGAAACGCGTCGACGGAATTGTCCCGTCCGAAAACATTCTCATAGTCACAAACGCCGAGCAAGTTCCTGCGATAACCAAAGAATGTCCCGGCTTCCCGCGCGAACACATCATATCCGAGCCCTGCCCGCGCGACACGAGCGCGGCAATCGCCCTATGCGCAACCCTCATCAAGAGAATGTCCAAATCTGAAGATTCCTCTTTTGCGGTATTCCCATCGGACCAGGTTGTTTCAGATGTTTCCGCCTTCAAGGATACAATACAGTCCGTATTTGAAATCGCCGAGTTGGGAGACAATCTCGCGACTATAGGGATAAAGCCGGACTATCCTGCCACTGGGTATGGATATATACGCCGCGGAAGCCCTTTCCCGCTGGCATCGGGACAATGCTACAAGATTGCCAGATTTTACGAGAAACCGAATCTCGCGCGCGCAACCGCATACTACGAATCCGGAGATTTTTATTGGAATGCCGGAATTTTCGCTTGGAAGACTTCGTCAATTCTGAACGCCCTGCAACGCTATATCCCCGATACGCATGCAGCATTTTTTAATATAGAAAAAAGGCTCGACTCGGGTGAGGATCTCGCAAGCGTGCTCTCCGATACCTATCCACGCATTGAAAAGATAAGCATAGACTTCGCCGTCCTTGAACGTTGCGATAATGCCTATGTCGTGCCTGCGCTGTTTGATTGGGACGATGTCGGATCGTGGTCGGCGGTCGAGAGGCACTATCCCAAAGGCCCAGACGGAAATATTGCGCGCGGGCGCCTGTTTTCAAAGGACTCGAGCGATTGCGTAGTTTTCGACGCCGCCGGACGCACGACCGCCTTGGTCGGGGTCAAAGACATAATAGTGGTCCACTCAGAAGACGCAACTCTCGTTTGTTCGCGCGATTCAGCCGAGTCTCTAAAAGCCCTCGTCCGCTCACTGCCCCAAGACCTCCGATGAACCGAGACGAAAAGCATGTATCCGGCCTTCATATGCCCCTGCGGTTTTGGCCTGCATATTCTACGCGCGTATGGGGAGGAAGACTCTTTGAAACCGAATTTGGAAGAAAACTTCCCGATGCGGGTTTATACGGCGAAAGTTTGGAGATATGCGACCGTCCCAAAGCTGAGAGCATTATGCGCGGCGGCATTTTTGACGGTTCAGATATCCGCAGAGTTTTGTCTCTGGAAGGAGAGGAGATTATGGGGCCCGGCTGGAAAGCGGAATCAAGATTTCCCCTATTGGTAAAATGGCTTGACTGCCGCCAATGGCTGAGCCTGCAAGTCCACCCCGGAGCCCGCGCCGCCGCTCTTTTGGGAGGAGAAAAAAAGAGCGAGGCATGGTATTTTCTAAAATGCGCCGACAACGCCGAATACGTTGCCGGATTGCAGGAGAATACAGATGCCCAAAGACTCGTCGATTCGCTGGAATCCGGCGACATTGAAAAGAGATTGCGCTTTAGGATTTCCCGCCCTGGAGATTTTGCCTTCATTCCCGGGGGTTGTGTGCATGCCATAGGCGCGGGCAATCTCGTGCTCGAAATACAGGAGAACTCCGATACGACATATAGAATCTATGATTGGAACCGCCTCGACATTAACGGAAAAGCGAGAGATCTGCATGTGCGCGAGGCCGTCGAAAGCGCCGATTTCGCATCGCCCCCACCCGAACCTATAAGCGACACCCCGGAACCCCTAAAAAAGCTTTGTTCATGCGATGTTTTCTCAATTTCACGCGTCAGGCTCGCTCCGGGAGAATCCTTCAATCCGACAAGTTTTAAGCAGGCAAGGCTGATAACCTTGCTCGGCGGCGAATTTGAAAATTTGGAAATAAACCGTTTTGAAACGGTTCTACTGCCCTATCACTTCCCATGGGGCATCAAGGCAAAAGCAAATTGCGAATTTATCTTGACGGAAGATTTTTACCGCCCGAAACGCGCTTGAAGTTTCGCCTTTTGAGAATTTGTAGCTCTGCCGGGCTTCCGCCCTCCAATTTCAAACAAATTTTGCCGCGCGGCATGATGGCTTGAGGGAGTGAAAATAAAAGATTTTGGCTTAAAATCCCCGCCTATGGCTTTCCAATGCTATTTCCGCCGAAAAGCGGGTCAATCCTCCCCGCCTTCAGATCTGTTTTTGCCCTCTTCCTTTTCCTCTTCGGATTCTATAAAATCTTTCGGCACGGGACTAATCATAAAAATCGGAATGAGTATAAAGAGGCCGACAACAGTCATTCCGAGGACGAAATACCCCGCCGCATCGTGAATAAAACCGGATATGGACTCTGAACCGTTCTCGTATGCCCAAAAAGAGAGGAATAGTGCGCGGAGTATATTGTTGAAAAATGCCAAGCACATCGAAAGCAGCACGAGAGCCGCTTTCTTCCAAAACTTGTCGAGAAAGACCGCCGCCAGAAAAGACCCTGCAAATAGGCAGGCGGTAAGCGATCTAATGCCGCTGCACGCGTCAGCCACGCCCACCGAACCTTTGGGAAAAGATATGGTGTTGCCGTGGCGCTCCACAACAAATCCCAAAAAGTCCATGACCGATGTGACAACAGTGGCAACTTTCGAGAGCAAAAACAGGCTGATTTTGCTTTCTATCGAACCGAACACCGGAGCGGAAATAATCCATGCAAAAGCGGGAAAAGTAAAAAGGAGTGTAAATTCCCATCGCCTTGAAAGCGGTTCTCGCTGCCCGAGAGCATTCTTTGCCGAAGCGAAAAATGCCGATGAAAAGACAATGAAAGAGAACCCGACCGTCGCTACGAATACCGAAGCCGAAAGCCCCTGTGATAAAATTTGAAGGACAGCAAAAAAACCATATAGGAATGCCCCGCCAAGAAACATTGCAAAGAATATCGCATTTGCAAAGATATCGCAAAATGACAAGCCGTCTTTCTGCTCCACTGGAGTTGCATAATATTCTGATATCTTTCCGAGCCTATCCCACAAGACATAAAGAGCGAATATGGGCATCAGATATCCGAACGAATAATCCGAACGCGAACTCCACATAGATGAGAGCATATAGGATAAAAATGCCCCAAGTACAAAAATTGTCCCAAAGGAAACAAGCACCGGTTTTGGTATTCCCTCCAAAATGCCCAAATATTTATCTTTTTTATCTTTCACTATTTTTGTTCCAATATGAGTTTGCCCAAGCCCTCTAATATTTGCCCGACTCCCTTATCCGGCCAGAGTTCTTCAAGTGGAATTGAACTGTCTATCCGCACAAAATACTGTTCAGGAGCTCCAACCACGGCATTTTCGTAGATGAACTTAATGTAGAGCAACGGATTGATTATAAACGTGCTGCGCTGGCCAAATACAAATGGCTTCCCGTCGGCGACGTGCCAGAATACGACATTTCTTTTGATTTTCTGTCCGCCTGAATCAAAAGACAGCTCGCGATAATTTGCCGGCATAAGTTTTACGCCTTTAAAAGGAATCTCGTATGGATATTTGAGTTTTTCCATATCATTTACCCAACCTCCCTGCACCCAGCAGCGGTCGGGAGTGTGCGAGGCCGCCATGCGCGGAGTTTCGACTCCGCGCCCCCAATAGGCGACATAAACTTGAAAACTGCGCATGCCGTCCAAGGACGTATATTTCCTAAAAAAAGTCTGGCTTGCCCTCAATATCTTTTCCGTAGAACGCAAAACTTCTTCTGTCTGGGCAAGAGGCTGATCCACCCAAGTCCACCCGTCCACTTTTTCCGGAATGCACTTTTCTATATGGCCTGCCTCCCTCATGGACTGACCGTGGTCAACTGGCTCATAAAAAATATAAAACGCAATTATTGCAACCGCCGTTATTGCAAGAACTATATTTACGACTTTCAGCATGTTTTTATTTTAGATATCCGAAAAAAACACAGTTCTGTAAAGCATAAACTATTTGCCATAATCAGCCAATGCGCTGTCTGCTTTATTTCCTCTATTAATAGGCGAAGTTGCCAGAGGAAATAATCGCGCCTATTCAAGGCAGATTCTAAGCCGCTGAATATATCGGGCGGGCGAGATTCGAACTCGCGACCCTCTGCTCCCAAAGCAGATGCGCTACCAACTGCGCTACCGCCCGTAAAAAAAACGGATTTTGCAACTTTGAATCCCCATGCGCGCATGTCAATTTTTTTTCATCGCCACGCCGATAAAAATCGCCCGAACGATTTTGGGAATAACAGGCCCGCTGCATGCCAATGGAGATTCCAATGCGCGCTTTGGAGACATATCTGCTTATGCCATATTTTTTTATCTACAAATTCACGTGGCATTATTGCGCTGGCGGGCGATTTCATAGAGAAAGACCGCCGCAGCTGTGCCGACATTCATACTGTCTGAAAGCCCGTGCATTGGTATCTTCACTTTCTCATCGAGGAGAATTTCCCAATCTTTGCCCAATCCCGATTTCTCCGAACCGAGAACCAGTGCGGACGACCGCTTAAAATCGGCGTCCCAAATGTTTTTTTCTGCAGCCAGATGGGCGCCCACGGCCTTTATCCCTTTTGATTTCAACCACTCGGAACATTCCTTTGGAGCCGCAACGGCGATTGGAATGGAAAATAATGCCCCTTGGGAAGCCCGAACCGTCGATGGGTTGAAGATATCGCACACTTGATTAGTCAGGATTAGCGCGTCAGCGCCGGAGGAGTCAGCGCTTCTGAGCAATGCGCCGAGATTTCCAGGTTTTTCTATGGCGTCGGCGACTACTACGCACGCGGGCCTATCGCGAGGAACGGCAATCTTGGAGAGTGAACAATCCCATTGTTTTGCGACTCCCAAGACGCCGTCGCAACCCTCCCTATTTGAAATTTTTTCAAAGGCGCCGCGCGACAGCCTGCACAATTCTACTTTTTTCCC
>CASFWX010000058.1 GCA_949298545.1 uncultured Verrucomicrobiota bacterium
CGCTGCTCCTGGCAATCCGAAACTCTGCGGTATGCCGTTTTTTGGCTCCGGAATGGAGCCGTGCCTTGGAGTGCCGACGAGCAGGTCATAGTTTCCGTCTCCGTCCACGTCCTTGAGAACTATTTTTGCACGGCCGGTTGCCCCTACCGGCAAAAAGTTCGCCGTAATTTTGTTTCCGTCTGAAAGCAGCAGTTTCCCCCCGTCGGCAACGTTCAAATCGTCTATTTTCCAATAGAGGTGGAAGGCGTCGTCGTCGTCGAGATTGACGTATGCTATTTTTCCGTTGGGCAGTTTTGCCGCGGCGGGGCGAACTCTCCAAGTGCCGTGCACTTCGAGTCCGTCGCACAAAAGGAGCTTTCGGGGCTTGAGATTTTCAGAATCCTTGGTGCCTGCGTTTATATAGACGCCGAACCTCGCGGAAGAATCGCTCGAAACGATGTCCAAGAGGCCGTCTTCATTCCAGTCGAAGGCGGTCGGGCTGACATAGCCCCACGGGGATTCCCCCGGGCCCTGTATCGCCCAATATCCGCCCTTCTCGCTAAAGGTTTCACCGTTCATTTTCAGGGGCCTTCCCTCTTCGAATTTTGGCTTTCCCTCCTCGCCGGAATTTTTGAAGAACCAGATTTCGCCCTGCGAGTTTCCCGCGACTATGTCGCAAAGCCCGTCTCCGTCCCAATCGACGGCGTTGACGACTGGAAGCGATCCGGCGTAGAGGTTTCCGCCGCGCTCGCGCACGTGGCGCGCTTTTTTGTAAATGGGCGCTCCGTCGGGTTCGTAGGATATCACCTCGTAGTAATGGTAAGGGCCTTCGCTTCCGACTATCATATCCGGATTGCCCTCGGCGTCGGGAGATATGACTGCGCTGGCGAGAATGCATGAATTTCTCAAAGTTATTCCGTCTTCGGTCTTGACGTATTTTTTCTCCGACAGCGCGCCGTCCTCTCCCACCCGGTAGTAGGCGAAATTTCCGAGCCTGCCGCTGACTATGAGCCGAATTTGTCCGTCTTCGGATTTGAAATGGGATATATTTTTTGCCCCGAGCAGAATTTCATTTTTAGTTTTTGACACCCGCTTTAGCTCGGGAATGTTTTCACTGTCGACCGATTCAATAACCGTAGCGGATATGTAGTCATAAGGGAGTTTCCCCTTCCAAATGCCCGCGCCGTCGAATGGAGTATAGTCTGGATGCCTGTGGCCGACGCCTTTGGGAGAGAGTTTGTCGCCGTTGCTCTGGGTGGCGAATATTGTCAAGGTCCCGTCCGGATTTTCTGCAACATCGAAAACCTTTGCGTCGAACGGCGTCGGTTTTGCGATATTTTCGAACACTCCGGTTTCGGGATTGTATTTTGCCCTATACAGCTTCCACTTGATTACATTAAATGAATAGACATTTCCGTCGCTCAGGGAAAAAATCTTCAACCCCGAAGCGCGCTTTTCTTTATTGAGGGTCTCGTCGGCGTATTTCAGAGTTATGGCTTCTTTGTAAATCGGGGCGCCATCGCGGGCTTTGCCGTCGGGCTTGAAGGCAAAGACTCCGGCATTGTGGGCAAAACCCTGGGTGCGAATAATCAAGGCGTTTTTGATCTTTCCTATGCTCGCTATCCCGGCGGGGTCGCTCGCCAGCCCGCGCGCCAGCGGGGCGTATCTTCCGCCTCCGGGAATGGGCTTTCCGCTTTCGAGAAAAAAACCATCGGATTCCTCGCAAAAAACAGAAATGGGCAACAGGAACAATGCAATTGCCGCGCTTGCAAATGCTTTAATTTTTAAAGACCTATATTTTATCATGACCAGTGATAAATAAAAACAATTACACCCCCTACTTCCGCAAATCAGTTTGCGCAAAACTTGCGGAAAATCCTTTTTTAGAAGTAAAAAAAGATTCCACTCGGCGCGTCAATACAAAAAGCCGCACCCAAATATCTTGCAGAAAGGAAAAATCTGAAGGCGGCGATTTATGCCTGGCCGGAAGTTTGCTGAGTATTTCCCGAATCTCCAAAAAGCCCGCGGCTTACGCTCACTCCCTGTTCGTTTGTGGAATCGCAGCCGGAGAGCGAAAAAATAGCCAGACTCAAAAGAGCGAGTACAATAAATTTTTTCATGGAGAGAAGAGTCTATCGATGGCTCTTTATTTTCAAGTTTTTTCTGACGGGTAGGGAAATCATTTTTACCGGAGCATTCCCTCAAAATCCGATAAAAAGAATATTTGCAAAGGAGGAGGCTTTATGTTTTCCTCTCTGCCCATGAAAAAAATCGTCTCCATGCCGTTGTTCGTATTAGCGATGCTTGCCTTCAGTTTCGCGTCGCCGATTTTTGCCGAGGAACAGTCTGTTGAAGACTTGAAGGCAAAAATATCGGAGCTTGAAGCAAAAGTCAAACAGCTTGAGGCAAAATATGCCGAGCAGGTGAAGACAGACATGGAACTTTTCTCCAAAGTAAAATCCGAGAATTTGCGGCTTAAGAGGGCTCTGCGCGAGGCGAAGCGCTCTGCGAAAGCTTCGGGAAAATCGCACGTTTCATCTGCAAAGGATTCCGGCGCCAAACAAGGGGCGCAAAACTCTCCCGGCGCCGGAGACAATGCGGAGAAAAAGAATTCCCCTTCGTCCTCTCCCAAATCCGAGAGTGCAAATTCCGGCAGTGTAAATAATTCGTCAGAAGGCAAATCCGGCGGATCCCAGTCGGAGGTGGAGGAGCCTGAAAAAATTTCGCCTTTGCCGGAGCGCAGGGCGGTTCGCGGAGGCGGGGCTGCCCCTTCCGACGACGCTCCGCCGTACAGGAAAAAAGAAAGCGTTTGGGACAATATATTCCCCTTCTAATGCCTTTTCACGACCCGGGCTATTAAAACACAAAACGCATTGCCATGTCCGAAAAAGATTTCAAAAACACTTTAAACCTGCCGAATACGAAATTTCCCATGCGGGGCGATCTCGTCAGGCGCGAACCCGCGCGCATAGCGCATTGGAAAAAAATAGGCCTTTACTCCCTGATACAAAAGAAAAACGCCGGGTCCCCAAAATTCATTCTTCATGACGGTCCGCCGTTTACAAACGGAGACGTCCATATCGGAACTGCGCTGAATAAAATTCTCAAAGACGTAATTCTCCGGTACAAGTCGATGAAGGGATATTCCACGCCCTACGTTCCCGGCTGGGATTGCCATGGCCTTCCCATAGAGCACAAAGTCGCGCGGAGGCTGAGGGAGGAAAAGAGGATTCTTGGCACGGCGGAGCTCCGCTCGGAGTGCGCAAAATTTTCCTCGGAATTTATAGAGCGCCAGCGTTCCCAATTCGAGCGGCTTGGAATTTTGGCGGATTGGGAAAACGAGTATAAGACGAAAAATCCTGCGTATGAGGCGGATATTTTGAGAACTTTTGCCGCGTTTGTCAGCAGGGGGCTCGTTTACAGGAGCAAAAAGCCCGTATATTGGTCTATCCCTTGCGCGACGGCTTTGGCGGAGGCGGAAATAGAGTATAAAGACCATGTGAGCACGTCGATATACGTTGCGTTTAAGCTCGATGAAGCCTCAAATGCCAAACTCGGCTTAAACGGAGCTGAAATCGTAATATGGACGACGACTCCGTGGACGATTCCGTCAAATCTCGCCCTCGCGGTAAATCCGCGCTGCGAGTATGTAAAAGTTTCGTCGGGGGGAAGGACGTTCATAGTAGTGTCTGAACTTGCCGAATCTTTTGTTTCTGCCTGCGCATTGGAGGGCGCGGAGATATCGCCTTTGTGCGGCGGAGAAGAGCTCGAGGGGCTGTCGGCGTTTCATCCTTTCGTGAATCGCAAGAGCGGTGTCGTTTGCGCACAGTACGTCACTACTGAAAGCGGAACTGGGGTTGTCCATATCGCGCCCGGGCACGGGCTTGAAGACTACCAGGTCGGGCTTCAGTACGGGCTCGACATATATTCTCCGCTCGACGACGCCGGGCGCTATGTTGACGACGGATTCATTCCTGAAGCTCTCGTGGGAAAGAGCGTTCTCGAGGACGAGAAGGGAAGGAGCGAGGCGAACGCGGCGGTCTTGCAGATTCTCCGCGATTGCGGGGCGCTTTTGGCGTCTTCTCCGGTATCCCACCAGTATCCGCACTGCTGGCGCTCAAAAACTCCGGTAATTTTCCGCGCTATGGACCAATGGTTCGTGGCCTTGGACAAGGATAATCTCCGCAAGGATGCACTCGATGCGATTTCCTCTGTGGAATGGACGCCGGCAAGGGGGGAAAACCGCATACGCGGGGCGGTCGAGAGCCGCCCTGATTGGTGCATATCCCGGCAGCGCTCATGGGGAGTTCCCATACCGGCGTTCTACGACGATGATGGGGGCGCGTACCTCGATGCGAAAGTTATTATGTCTATCGCCGATAAAGTCGAAAAGCTAGGTACTAATTTTTGGTATTCGGCAAGCGAGGACGAAATTCTCAATGGAGTGGACCTTCCCGAAAATTGGCGCGGCAAGAAGCTGAGGAAGGGCGCTGATACCCTCGACGTATGGATAGATTCTGGATCGAGCCACATCGCGGTTCTCAGGCGCAATCCGGATTTGGCATGGCCTGCCGACCTTTATTTTGAGGGATCCGACCAGCATCGGGGCTGGTTCCAAAGCTCGCTGTGGACGTCCATAGCGACTGCGGGGAAGGCCCCCTACAAGCGCGTCATAACACATGGATTCATCGTTGACGAGCAGCGCAAGAAAATATCCAAGAGCAGCGACGGCAAGCCCCAAACTTCAGATATTTATGTCGGGAAATGGGGCGCGGACGTCGTAAGGCTTTGGATTAGCTCTGTCGACTACCAAAACGACGTTCCCGTTTCCGATTCAATCCTTTCGCATGTTTCAAACGCGTACAGGAGCTTTCGCAATACTGTAATGTACCAGCTCGGCAATCTCGGGGATTTCAACCGTGACAGAGACGCAATCGCCCCGGAAAAACTCGATCCGATAGACCGCTGGGCAGTGCATAAAGCGGCGCTTTTTGCCGACGAGGCCGACGCCGCATACGCCGCGTACGAATTCCACAAGGTCTATAAACTAATCGATAATTTTTGCGGAGTCACGCTTTCGCGCATTTACCACGATATCCTAAAGGATAGGCTCTACACTTACGCCGCCGATTCTTTCGAGCGCAGGTCCTCGCAGACGGCGATGGATATTATAAGCGACGTTTTAATATCGGTGGCGGCGCCCATTCTGACATTTACATCAGACGAGGCATTCTCATTCAAGAACGGGGCGGAGTATTTGGAGGATTCCGTACATTTGAGGGATTTCCCCCGGCTCGGGGGCGAGTGGAGAGACGATGAGCTCTCTAACA
This sequence comes from uncultured Verrucomicrobiota bacterium, assembly GCA_949298545.1. Lineage (GTDB taxonomy): Bacteria > Verrucomicrobiota > Verrucomicrobiia > Opitutales > Intestinicryptomonadaceae > Merdousia. The sequence goes on from CASFWX010000058.1 coordinate 5,310, forward strand.
AGATGGACGAAGTCCTGAAATTGCGCGATTTGGCAAACGAAAAGCTCGAAGTTTTGAGGAAGGATAAAATCATAGGCAAAAGCCTCGAAGCCGAGCTCGATATATCCGCGTCGGGGAGGACTTTGGCCGCTCTTAAAAAATTTGAGAAAAACCTTCCTGAAATTTTTATAGTTTCGGCGGTTCGCCTTTCGGAGTCCGGCGAGGATTCCAAATCGTCCGTCGAAGTGCGCAAAGCCGCCGGGAAAAGGTGCGCGAGATGCTGGAGAATCGTTCCCGAACTTGATTCTGACGGCATTTGCCCGCGCTGCAGGGAGGCCATGAAACCAGAGGGAAAAACTTTATGACAGCTAAAACCGCAAAAAAAGTGAAATCGGAGAAAAACCCGAAAAAGAAGCGGCCTCCGCTTCCTCCTAATCGAAAGCCCCAAGCGAAGGCGAAGCCGGCTGCGAAAAAAGTTGCTCCGGCTGCGAACAAGGGGAAATCCGCCAGGGAGAAGGGCTCGTCCGCATCGAAAAAAAATTTTTCCCCGGGCGCGTCGTCAAAAGCGAAAACCGCTCCGGCAAAATCCCAGAATGCGCCATCTAAAAAAGCGCAGCCGCCGAAGCCGCACGCGAAAAGTTCACCGGCAAATGCGAAGCCTTCATCAAAGAAGTCAGTTGTTTCAGCAAAGCCCAAGGCAAACTCAAACGCCAAATCCTCTTCCGCGGCTTCCGCCCCAAAGAGCGCTAACATAAAAGTGAAAATTTCTTCCGGGAAGTCTTCGCAGCCGAAGGTTTCGGCTCCTAAGAAAAGCAAAGCCGCCAATGCTGCAAAAAATTCTTCTAAGCCCGCAAAAGCTTCTTTGCCAGGCAAGGCTAATGTCAAAACAAAATCTCTGTCCGCCGGGAAAACTTCTTCAAAGAAGTCGGCGAGCTCGGGGAAGGCAAAAAAAGAGGCTCCTGTTTCTGCAAAAGTCGGGGTTTCCCGCGGCGGAAAAAAAGTTTCAAAAAGTCCCAAGCCAGGCAAAGATTCGATTGCCCAGAATTTGAATCGCTCCCCGGCGGCTCCGATGCAAGTTAAAAAGAGCGCGCCCGCCTCGCAGCAGGAGTTCCCAAAGAAGAAGAACAAGCTTCGTCCGGCAAGAGCGTCGGAGTCTATTTATTTCTCCATCGATGACGTGGAGGCGTATTTCGAGCGCCGCGATAGCGTAGCTTCCCAATCCCAGACGGATATTGTCGAAAAATCCTTGAAAGCGGCTGGGTCAAAGAAAATAGAGCCTAAGGCCGCCGCCGTAAAGCTTCAAAAGTCCAACAAGCCCATAGCTGCTGCGAGCATGTTCGACATATTGGGCATTTCCGCTCCTGCCAAGCAGGCGAAACTCCCGACTTACGAGAAGTTGGAAGAGCAGGACGTCCCGCGCAAATGGAAGAAATATTACAAGCTGCTCATAGAGTTGCGGAAAAATTATTCTCAAGGGGTGAGCGAGCGCGCCGAAGAGGTCCACAAGCGTTCCGTAAAAGAGGATTCCGGAGATCTCTCTTATTACGGCCAGCATCTCGCCGATGCCGGATCGGAAAGTTTTGAGCGCGATATGTCATACAACCTTCTCGAGAAGAACAAGTATGTCCTCAACGAGATAAACGAGGCGGTAAAGCGCATTAAAAGCGGCACTTACGGGATATGCGAAATAACAGGAGCTCCAATACCCGACGGGCGGCTAACCTCCATACCATATACCCGCTATACAAAGGAGGGCCAGGAGATCAAGGAGGAGGAGGAGCGCCGCAGAAAGGCGAACCAGAGGTCGGTGTTCGACATTCCGACGGAGGCGTCGGGAGAGGATTCCGAAAATTCGGCCTCCTGAGACGTTCCACTTCCAATAAGGGCGCTTGATGACGGAAAGGACAAAAGACGCTATCTCGGCTTCGCGCTTTTTCGCGGCGGCAGCCGCTCTCTTGCTTCTCGACCGCCTGACAAAATTGGCGGTCGTAATGAACATTCCATGGGAGTCTGGCAGGCCGACATACCATTTTTCAGGAGAGCGCGATCCCATTCCCGTCATAGACGGCTTTCTTTACATCGTCCACATCACCA
>CASFWX010000059.1 GCA_949298545.1 uncultured Verrucomicrobiota bacterium
ACACCACCGAATACCTTAAAAAAAATGTTTAAAAAACGGGTGAAAGGTGTTTTTTTAAAAATATGGACAAAGTATTGAAACTGATGCTTGACGGAGAAGCCCTTTCAACGGAACAGATGGGAAAGATTCTGGGGCTCTCCAAGGAAGAACTCGACGCGGAGCTTCAGCGGCTTGTCGACAGCGGAGTTCTCTTAGGGTGGAGGCCCGTTATAAATCCCGATGTGGAGGAGTCCTTGGTTCATGCGGCGATTGAGTTAAGGATAAATCCAGAGCGCGATGGAGGCTTCGACAGGCTCGCCCAGCGCATAAGCAAGTTCGAACAGGTAGATTCATGCTACCTCATGAGCGGGGCGTACGATTTATTGCTCTTTGTAAAGGCGAAATCTCTCAGGGGTGTCGCCAGTTTCGTGTATGAAAAGCTCGCAACGATAGGCGGCGTGACTTCCACCGCGACCCATTTCTTTCTCAAGACCTACAAGCAGCAGGGATTTCTCATAAACCGCGAAGCCTTCTCAGGCGACAAGCTCATCTATTCCCCGTAGGCGGCGGTCGCACATGTTTTCCTGAAAAAGATTCGTTGAGATATTTGAAAGATTTTAAAGATGAAAGAGGAAAAATCGTCGCATTTTTTGGCTTCGCATGTCGCCGGGCTGCCCAAATCTGGCATACGGGAATTTTTTGCCATAGCCGCCACGATGAAGGACGCAATATCGCTCGGCATAGGAGAACCCGATTTTGTTACGCCTTGGCACATACGCGAAGCAGCAATTTTTGCGCTTGAGCAAGGGAAGACTTCTTATACCGATAATCTCGGATTGCGCAGGCTTAGAAACGAGATTGCCAAGTATGTAGACTGCAATTTCGGCGCCTCTTACGATCCTTCGTGCGAGATACTCGTCGGCGTAGGGGTTTCAGAGATTTTGGATTGCGCATTGCGCGCGATAATAAATCCGGGAGATAAGATAATGTACCACGAGCCGTGTTTTGTGTCTTATTCTCCAAGCGTGCGCATATACCACGGCATTCCTGTTCCAGTAAAAACGCGTCCGCAGGACGCATTTTCCTTTAACATGGACGAAGTGCGGCGCGCTTGGCAGCCTGGGTGTAAGGCAATAATAATAAATTTTCCGACAAATCCCACCGGTGGCGTGGCAGACCTTCGCCAGTTGGAGGCTCTCGCAGACTTCGTAAAAGAAAAAGACATGCTTGTGATAAGCGATGAAATTTATTCTGAGCTCACCTACGAAGGCAAGCATGTTTCAATAGCATCGATAAAAGGCATGAAGGAGCGCACTATCTTTATGCACGGCTTCTCGAAGGCGTTTGCAATGACGGGATTCAGGATCGGATACGCATGCGCTCCGAAGGAGCTGATTGAGGGAATGATGAAAACCCACCAGTACGCGCTCATGTGCGCGCCGATAGTTTCGCAAGAGGCGGCCGTAGAGGCCTTGGTCAACGGGAAATCGGATATGGAAAAGATGCGCGACCAGTATATGCGGCGCAGGGACTATATAGTCGGAAGGTTTAATGCCATGGGTCTGGATTGCAGCCTTCCCAAGGGCACTTTTTACGCTTTCCCAAATGTTTCGCGCTTTGGCATGAAATCGATGGATTTCGCGAAATGGATTCTCGACAATGCAAAAGTCGCCCTCGTTCCTGGAACGGCTTTTGGGGAGTCCGGCGAAGGTTTTGTGCGCGCGAGCTTTTCGACCAGCTATGACAATCTCACGAAAGCTGCCGACCGCATGGAGGCCGCGCTTTCCAAATTAAAACCGGCTTGATTGTGCCAGAAGACAAAAGCATAGCGCTTGTAGGGCGTCCGAATGTCGGCAAGAGCAGGCTGTTCAACAGGCTGCTTGGCAGGCGCGTCTCCATAGTGCACGACAAGCCTGGCGTCACGCGCGACATCGTAATAGAAAAGCTTGCCGATGGCCTGCTGCTGATGGATACCGGAGGTATGGGAGCCTCCGGCGACTCTGTTGAAAAAACAATAGCCGACGCGACAAATAAGCAGGCAGAGTTTGCCGTAATGGCTGCGGATCTAATAGTCTTTGTAGTCGACGCCCAAAGCGGAATTACGCCGCTGGACGAGGAGATAGCTGCGAAACTTCGCAAATGCGGCAAGAGAATAGTTTTGGCTGTCAATAAGGTTGACACGCCCGCGCACATGTCGGGGGCAGACGATTTCAGAAAGTTGGGATTCAAGGATTTTGTGGAAGTGTCGGCAGAGCACGGCCTGGGGATTGATGCGCTTTCGGGCATATTTTCGGACGAGTTCGGCGCGCTTGAAAATTCTGGAGACGTCGATGGAGGCTCTCGCATAAAAATATGCGTTGCCGGGCGTCCAAATGTTGGAAAAAGCTCCATAGCAAATAGGCTTCTCGGGGACGACAAGCTCATAGTAAGCCCGCTTGCCGGGACCACGCGCGACAGCGTTTGGTTTGACATAGACGCAAAAATGAAAAACGGCGAAACGCTCGGATTTAGGCTTTTCGATACGGCGGGTTTGCGCGCCAGGCGAAAGACAAACACGTCTCTTGACTTCCTATCCTCATTGAGAAGCCGCCGCGCGATTGAGGCGAGCGATGTGGTATTTCTGGTAATAGACGCAATGGAGGGCGTGTCGGAATTGGATAAGCGCTTGGCTGGAGAAATCCTCGAAGCAGGGGCGTCAATAATTGTCGTCGTAAACAAATGGGATTATGCAGTGGAGACATTTTCCTCCGGCAAGCTGCCCGGATATTCCGGATTGTCCGATTTCGGAAAAAAATTTGAAGCGGCGGTGCGCGCTTCGCTTCCGTTTATCGGAGCTTCCGCTGTCCTCTTTACGTCGGCTCGCGACAATCGAGGCATAGATAGGCTGCTTCCATCTGCCCGCAAATTGTTTGAAAAGATGAACAGTTGTGTCTCCACCGGCAGGCTCAACTCTACTGTCCGGAAGATTATCGAAAAATCTCCTCCGAAATCACTTTCGGGCAGGCGGTTTAAAGTTTATTATTGCGTTAAGACCTCTTCAAAGCCTTATACGGTGCGCATGTTTTGCAACAATGCCTCCCTGCTTTCCGAAACTTACAGGCGCTATCTGGTAAATGCGATCAGGAATGAGCTCCGCCTCGGCGGAGTATCCGTAAAGCTCGAAGCGAAAGGGAAGCCGCCGCATCGCAACAATGCGGATTCGTAAAAAATGAAAACTGCGTTTTTTTCTTCCGACGGAATAGCTCTCGATTCGATGAATTTTCTCAAAGAATCTAAAGATTTCCCGCTGGTTTGCGTTGTGAGCAATCCTGACAAGCCCAAAGGCAGAGGCAGGAGGGTTTCACCAAATGAAGCCTCCCAATGGGCGATGGATAACGGGATTGAACTGTTGCGCCCGGAAGGGGCCCCGGACGATTCGTGCATCGGCAGGCTGCGAAGCTTGGGGGTGGAGATGATAATAGTCATGGCATACGGGAGAATGCTCAAAAAAAATATTCTCGAGTACGGAAAATTTCCATGCCTGAATCTACACGGTTCTCTCCTTCCTGAGTTGCGCGGGGCTTCTCCGATTGAAACAGCGATAGCAGTCGGAATGAAGCATACAGGAGTTTCTCTCATGCGAGTGGAGCCAAAGATGGATTCAGGAGCCGTTTGCGCAAAATCGGCAATTCCCATTCTTCCTACAGATACATCTGCATCTCTCAGAAAAAAACTGGGGTTTCTTTCAGCGGATATGCTCGCAGAAAACCTTCCAAAAATCGCCGCTGGGCGCGCGGCATTTGTTCCGCAGGACGATTCAAAGGCGACATATACCCGCAAGCTCGACAAAGACGATTTGCGTTTCGACTTCTCCATGGACGCGGAGATTTTAGACGCGCGCGTCAGGGCATTCGGCAGGGGAATATTTGAGATCGGCGGAGAGCCCATTGCGACAGATTCTGTTTCTTGCGAGCGCGGGACGGAGTCTGTGTGCGCCGGTGAAGCGGGGAAAGTTCTGGAGTCTGGCGGAGACGCTCTGCGCGTTGCGTGCGGCAGGGGAGTCCTGGCTATTAAGACATTGCAGAAGCCGTGCGCGAAGATGCTGGCGGCGCGCGCATTTTTTGCGGGAAACAAAATCGGGCGCGGGAGCGTCTTGAAAAGTTTTCACTCGCGAAGTTTGATTGTAAAATAATTTTTGTTATTTTGAAAAAAGTTGTTGCATTTGATGCGAAAAATTTTCTATAAAGCAGACGATAAAAGTTTTGTACGCTACGACGCTTTTTTTTGAGATGACATTAAAAAAATATTTTGGCCGCAATCCGGTATCGCAGTATGATATCAATGGTCATCGTCTCTCGAATGCCTTTAAAAAATTTTTGGATTTTGTACTCTTTGACGGGAGGCTGGAGCTTTCCGAAAAAACAATCTCACTGAGAGAATCCGCCGCGTATTTCGTATGATTCGCGGTGGAATTTAAACAACACAAAACCCAAACTACAAAAGATTATGGCAACTAAAAAAGCAGTAAAAAAAGCAGTAAAGGCTCCCGCCAAGAAAGCGGCCGTCAAAAAAGCTCCCGCCAAGAAAGCGGTAGCCAAAAAAGCTCCCGCCAAGAAAGCGGTTGCTAAAAAAGCTCCCGCCAAGAAAGCGGTTGCTAAAAAGGCTCCGGCCAAGAAGGCTCCGGCTAAAAAAGCTGTCGCTAAGAAAGCTCCGGCCAAGAAAGCGGTCGCTAAAAAATGCGCCTGCAAAGCTTCTTGCAAGACTTCAGGCAAGAAGTGCTGCAAGAAATAGTCTAAGCTTTGTAAGAAAGCGTCGCGCTTTTGCTCGGTTTCGAGTTCAATCTTGTTGAACTTTGCTTCTGAGCTAGGAAGCGCGACGCTTTTTCTTTTGAAATATATACGTTCCCGCTTTTAATAGAAAACATGATTTATTTCGGATAGATTTTTTTTAGTTTTTGTCTATACATTGCCGCTCGCTATTATGCGGGCGCTTTTTATAGTGGGATAATCAATCAGCTGTATTTATATAGATTTTAGATTTATTTATATTGACAAAATAATAATAAACCCAAAAAAATCCAAAATAGAGATAAAAACAATACAAGAAGGAGGAACATGAAAAAAACTATATTGTCATTATTTTTTGTATGCGCATTTCAATGCCTATCGTTCGCGTCGGCCGCTTACGATGTTGCCGCGATAGTTTGGCCCGCCTATCATCCGGCGCCTCGTTGGAAAGAGCTTGGAATCTTTAATCACGGTAACGGCGAATGGCAGAATGTCTATGAGGCGAAACCGAAATTCGAAGGGCACGACCAGCCATTAGTACCACTGTGGGGATATGAAAACGAGGCGGATCCGATAGTCGTGGCGCGCAAGATAGATGCTGCTTTGGCTGCCG
>CASFWX010000060.1 GCA_949298545.1 uncultured Verrucomicrobiota bacterium
CTCCGGGGAACGGCAGGAACATGCACTTTTTCCCGCTCGGGACCTTTTCAAAATCCAACTTGAGAGAACCGTCTTCGCCCTCGACGCACTTCATGAGCCCCGCGTATCCCGTGCCCCCGGTGTGGGCGCGCATGAGCAAGTGCATTGTCTTGCCGTCCGGATCGTACCAATAATGGTCCGGATCGGTTATCCTGACTATGTTCGTCTCCAAAAAGCCCATGCAGTTGAAAGCCCTGGTGGCTGTTTTCCCCTTCTTCCCTCTTATCAAAATGTGATTTTTGGGATAAGTTTGTTCAAAGAACGGAACGCCAAAGTAATCCCATGGGAACTTGTTTTCCTTGGTCGAAGGAACCCAGTCCACAAAGCACTGCTCGTCCGAAAATTTCCAATTTTCGGTCTTGGTCAAATCGGCATTCTCGTCGGCGCACATTACAACCGGCGCGAGTTCCGCAACGTGCCAGCCTTTAACTTCATTATATTTGCGGTGTTCCATGACCAGCCAAACCTTGCCCTTCTCCACCCATACATTGCAAGCAGACTGGTGCCAGCCCTTGCCCGTCTTGGGATCGGTGAGATTGGAAACTTCGGACCAAGTCTGGCCGTTGTCGTCGGAGCGCGCTACTCTCAAATTTCCCTTGTGGCCCAAATAATAAATGCTCTTGCCCGCCTTAAAAAGCCTTCCGTGAGTCATGGCGCAAACAAAGCGCTCCGTCCAAGTCTTGCCGCCGTCGTCAGATGTCACTATGTGGGCATTTAGAGACTGGCCTTTCGGAAGATGCCCGAATTCATAAGCGGCTATCAGGCGCTTCCCGAACCCCCTTATTATGGAAGGCGTATAACAAGTCACCCTGCCTTCCGTACGCGCCAATTCGACATGATCCTGGGCGAGCGGGCGAATTGGAGAACCCGCCTGCGAACATTTTTGAGCCGCGTCTTCGGTCGCGCATGAGACAAGCGAAGCCATGCTCAAGAACAAGAATATTATCTTTAATTTCATATTATTACATTTCCTCCTGTATTTTTCATATCTAATATAAACAATTTTCACAATATTAGCATAGAAACCCATTGTCAATATTCTATTGAAAATAATTGCCTCCCGCAAGTCCCTTTTAATAACATTAGCCAGCGCAAATTAAAAAATTCCACAACCGGAATCGGCTGCGGAATTCCTGTGGACAATTGAGAATCTACAAATTTTACGCCTGCGTATCCTTGCGCCTAAACAAATACGCGATTTGTCCGGCGCAAAAGCCCACCACAAATACTGCGGAAGTCCCAAATACGGGAATCAAATATGCGTGGAACGGACATTTCGGCATCCACGAAACATAGGGAGCCAAGCTCATCCACACTATGATTGATACGCCCACGATTACGCCCAAAGCGCCAGAGAACATGCCCGCTTTCTTTGAAACGAGACCCAGCACAAAAAGCCCGAGCATGCCCCCGCTGAATATGCCCGCCAAAACCCACCAAGCATCGAGCGCGTTGGTCGCTTTTGTGAAGGCGAGAGCAATTAAAGTTCCGAGCGCTCCCCATATCACGGTCGTCAGCCGGAGAACAAACATTGAGCGCCTCTCCGAGGCGTTCTTGTCAAAATACCTCTTGTAGTAGTCTGTGAGAATTATCGTAGCCGACGATGTGAGGCTGGTGGAAATCGTGCTCATTGCCGCCGCAAAAATCGCCGCTATGAGCAATCCCTTAAAGCCTATGGGTATGGCAGTCACCATAAAATAAGGGAACACGTAGTCGGGCTTATTCGCGTATTCTGCCGGAAGCAAATTCGGAAACGCCTGGTAGTAGCAAAACAGAGCCGTCCCGATAAAGAAGAACACGGCAGACAGCGGCAAATATATCATCCCCCCTATCCAAAGGCCCTTCTCCGCCTCCCTGTCCGACTTTGCCGTCAGATATGTCTGGACATAGTTTTGGTCTATCCCGAAATTTTGAAGATTTATAAAAAGCCCGTAAACGAGCATCACAAAAAATGTGCTTTCAGCAAGGTTCGTGAGCGACATGCTTCCGAGAGAAAACTTGTTGTTCTGCATCGCCACATCCATAATACCCGAAATTCCGTCGGGCACCGAAAACACCATAATCGCCGCGCAAAGAACCGCTCCGACAATCAAGACAACCGTCTGCACAGCGTTAGTCCAAATAACCGCCACGATTCCACCTACAAACGTGTAGCACGTCACAGCAAGCCCCGTAACCGCGATAATAAAATAGATGTTCCAATCCAAAAGTACGCTCATTGGCAAAGCCATCAAATACGTCACCGCGCCTATGCGAGCAAGCTGGGTGAGCAGATAGCAAACTCCTGGATATATGCGCGCCCATGTGCCAAAGCGGTTTTCAAGATGCGCATACGCCGAAACGCTGCCCACATGCCTGTAAAACGGCACAAAATATTTTACTGAAATCCACGTTGCCAAAGGCATCGCCAAACTCCAGACAAACGGATTCCAGTCCGACGCGTAAGACTTGCCGGGCAAAGCCAGAAAACTTATGCTGCTTATGAAGGATCCGAGTATGGAAAGTCCCGTAAGCCACCCCGGAAACGAGCGTTTAGCCTCGGTAAATCCCTCTACGGAAGTCCCTCCCTTGCGCATGGAGGCAAGGCCTATTCCCATCGTGCAAACAAAATACAGCACGAGTATTAAAGTGTCTATTATCGTAAAATGCCCGTTCATACGCACTCCTTCTTTTCCCTTTATTGCCGTTGAAAAAAATAAAGCGGCACACCGAACTTCGACGCGCCGCAAAAAAAACAAATTACTTGGCCAGAGGCAATCCCCATTCGCTAAATGCCTTGCGGAGATCCGCAACTATCCCCTTGCCAATTTCCATCGTCTCGTCGGAAACGGGCATCTTCGGGACCCCGGGATTCAATCCGCGCGCCTCCATGCCGAACGCGACGTTTATCGGGAAAGTGGCGCGCCCCAC
>CASFWX010000061.1 GCA_949298545.1 uncultured Verrucomicrobiota bacterium
CTAAAGCACCTTCGGGATTGGCTGTCCGCCGAGCAGCTCGCTTTGATGGATTATCTCGCTCCCGAGTGCGCCTCATTCCCGAATCGGCGCAAGCCGGCATCTATACGTTATGAGACAAATCCCCCCCGCGCGGTCGTCTCGGCGCGGTTTAGGGATTTTTTTGATTTTAATCCAAAATCCCTAAAAATTTGCGATGGAAAAATTCTTCCCACATACGAAATACTCGCGCCAAATGGAAGACCCGTGCAGACTACCCAGAATTTGGAGGAATTTTGGAAAACTTCTTGGCCGGCAGTTAAAAAGGAACTCAAAAGCAGATATCCGAAACATTTTAAAGCGGACGATAAATATTAACCGCCAGCAGCGGCATAAACCTCCAGCAGTGTCGGCAGCTTGAATTTTGCGGCTTTTCTTTGGCTGCCAATGGCAATGCGCGCATAGTTTCCAGATTCCGTTCGTTTTATATGCCATTGGATATTATTTTTTTGTTTACAGTTAATTTAATTCTTTTCATTTGTTTAAAAAAATGTTGACAAATTATAAAAGAAATTTTTTTTCTTTTTAAAAAAACGGTGTAGCATGGTGAGTGTATTATACTTAAAAGCGTTTCAAAAGCGTCTGGGCAAATTGCTTGTAGGTATTTGCGAAAATATCTCCCACCGTTTATTAAATAAAACAGCATATAAATTTTTAAAGCCAGCCTATGGAGAACATATGTTCGCCGTAGACTTTGTTTGTTAACATGTTAAAGGTAAGGGATTAGAAAAGAGTCTTTATGAAAATACCAGCAATTATATTGGGAGCAGCGCTTGTTTCGGCAGGCTTTGTTCAGGCTGAGGATGTCAAGATGTGGAATGGCGGAGCCACAGGTAAGACACTCGAATGTGGCTATGTGTGGGCCGACGATGATTCTTATGGCACGCGCATAGTCTGGCGTCGCGGAATGCCGGAAGTCGAATCTTACGACATTCCTACAGCCGCTGATACGGTTGTCATGGATAATACAGCTACGCTGAGATTCGATATATATAAAACGGATATCGACATAGCGGGTTTAAACAACACCCGCTGGGATGATAAGAGGGTCTACTGGCGCGATCTCTATTTTTATAAAGACAATTCCGTGTTTAACGTGAGCGGGGCATTCAATGCAATGCAGGGTTTAAGTGTAAGGTTTCAATCCGCGGCAGTGTCGGATACCGGGGGTTCGCTTGCCAAGGCAACAGTCAAAATAGGTGGCGATGTCACTGTTGGAAAAGATAATTATACCGCTTCCACAACAGTTCTCTTCGGAAATACCGGCGATATCAATACGGGTGGTCTTTTAGACTATGTTGAAATAGGCGGAAATGTCTATATAAATAATAATAAGGCAAGCACTGTTACGGGAAGCTTGCGCAACCGCGTATCTTTTAATGTCGGCACGAGAGCTGCCGGGGCGTCATACGACGTAAATTCGCCCGATATACTTATAAAAGGATCCGTGCAAGTTCTCGGAACTTCCGCCGGCGTGCCATATTTGTGGATAAACGACCGCGCGAACGGAGTCGGCACGACAACCGTTTTATCGGTGGGCGGCATAGACGGAAATCTTTCCGTATATTCGGGCGGTAGCCAAACGAGCGATTACGATGCCGCTCTGAAAAACCATACGCTCGGGGTTATCGTATTCACCCAAGGATCGGGATTAGAGTACACGACGACTTCCGGCACAATTGCTGACTCGTCGGACTTCGGCGTTTATTGCGAGCAAGTAAAGCTGAAGATGGTCATGAGCGGCGCCGGCACGCAGACTATAAAAAGTAGCAAGCTGCAATTCTCCGGCGGCGTGGAGATGAACAATGGAAAATTATTGCTGAATAACTCCGCTTCCGGGGCGACCGGTTATGAGATGGACGATTCTTCGACGACGCTTTACACGCACGGAGACCTCGTGATGAACTTCGGAACATTCGGGTTTTATTACCGCGCCGATGCGAGTCCTTCAAAAGCATGGAGTTTCAACAATATAAAATGGACCGACGGAACCATACAGCTTTGTGTTTACGACAACTATATGGACACCATAAAGCTTGACGCTGTTGATGGTGCGGGTGGCGCGTTCACTCTTGAAGACGGCGGCCAGACGGTAAACTTCTATTTTGACGGCTTTTTAGATTACCTCTACAACAACGAAGTCCGCATAATAGAGTGGACAGACTACGACAATGATCTCAACTTCGCCGCCAACGACAGCTATATAATGGGCAACGACGTTAAGGCGCAATTCCGCGCGGCCGACGACGGCTTGTATGTAAAATATGTGAACGCCGTTCCCGAACCTTCGACATGCGCATTAATATTCGGCGCTTTTGCCGCGGCATTTGCATTTGTTCGCAGGCGCAAGTGATGCATTGGAGTTTCGATTGGAAACCGCCCCTCTTTAGAAGGGGCGGTTTTTTTACATAAAAATATTGGATTTATGTATGTGAAGGGAAAGCTTCAGGGAAAGTTTTTCTGGCGCGGGTTTGCGCGGAATTTTCTAAGATACTTTTTATCGCAACAGGTTCGATATTGGCAAAGAACGGAATGAAGGGCGGGACTTTTAAAGATGGCATGATATTGGGAAACAATCGAGTTGACATGTGGCAAATGCACAAATAAAGTTTCGCGCTTTAAAGATAAAGTATGATTACTTGGATACAAACAGTTTTGCAAAAGCACCACAAGTCGGTTTTCAGCGTCCTGCTCGTGGTCATTATAATTGCGTTCGTTTTCACGATCGGCCAGGTTCCCTTTCTTGGCGACAGGAACCGCGGGGAGCGCGCGAATAAGGAGTTTTACGGATTCGATTTGTCGAACGAAAATGTGATGGGGCAGCTTCAAAATTGCGCGATGTACGAGGCGATATTGGCAGGCATCTCGAACGGGCTGACCCAAGATCAGTTTACGCGCCTGGTACTCAGGCAGGCGTATTTGATGTCGGTTGCAAAGAATCTGGGGCTCAGGCAGGTTTCGGAGGAAGAGTTTGCCAAATATGTGGAGTCGTCTCCGATATTCGCCGACGCGAACGGAAAATTCGACGCCGCGCTCTGGCAAAAATTCCGCGCAGAGCGCGTCGGGAAGGGCAGAATGGGCGAGGAGGCTTTTGCTTCCATACTTGCCCAAAACGCTCTCGTCAGCAAAGTCGCCTCTCTCTTGGGCGGGCCGGGATATCTGTTCAAGTCGGAGATAGAACGCGAGTATTCGCTGGCGAACGGCACTTGGAATTTCTCCGTGGCAACTCTCCTGTACGATGATTTTAAACCGGATCTGAAAGCCGATGCGGTGGCGCTTGAGAAATATTTTCAGGCAAACATTGAGCAGTACAGAATCGGAGAAGGGGTAGCGGTAGAGGCGGTTTGTTTCCCCGCCGCGCAGTATGCCGCGAAGGTTTCCGCGCCGAGCGAAGCCGACATAGCCGCCTACTACGGCGCCAATATGAGAAAATACCAGAGGGTCAAAAACGGGCAGACCCAGATACCGCAACTTTCCGAGGTCAAGTCTGAAGTCGCGGCGGATTTGCTTGCGGAATCCTCGCTTCGCGCTGCGGCCAACGCAGCGGAGGAATTTGCCATAAAAATTTACGATTCTGGCGCCAAGTTCGCCTCCGACGAATTCAAAAAATTCATGGCCGACGCCAAGATGGAAATAAAGAAATTCGGCAAACTCAGAATGAGCGACAAAAAGCTTCCCGACGGAATGCCCCGCGAAGTCGCGTTTGCGGCACTGCGCCTCGACGAAAACAGTTTTTATTCCGATCCGGTCGTTTCTGAGGACAAAGTATGGGTCGTTTACATAACGGAAAAGATGCCGTCCTATTTGCCGAAATTTTCCGATGTAAAGGCGGAAGTGGAAAAAAATTGGCTCGATTCCGAAAAGCGCAGGCTTTTTTCCGAACGCGGGCAGGCTATAGACAAGTCGATTTCCGAGGTGGTCAAATCCGGCAAGAAATTTTCGGAGGCGGCGCGCGGGCAAGGGGCGTCGGTTGAAAAAGTTTCCGGTTTTTGCTTTGCCAAAAACGACGAGCTGCCGGTGGCATTGCGTCCGATTTCGCGGCTTATAGCTTCGGAGCTGCCCTCTATGAAAGTCGGTTCAGTGTCCAAGATGCAGACCTTTTTTGACAATGGGTACATAATCTGGCTTGAGTCTTTTAAGGCTCCTGAAGCCGCTGCGGACGCCAAAGAATTTAAGGAGCTTTCCGAAAGCATAGAGCGCGCTTTCTCGTCAACTGGAGCAAACGCGGTTATAGATTCAAAAATATCCGAATTTTCAGAGGATTAATTTTAGGCGGAAATAGCCGATCTTATACGGCGGGGAAAACAATGGCGTTTTCCCCGCCGGTATTTTATGCGGGAAAATCCCGCACGCGAAAAAAGACTTGAATTTCAAGACAAAAACATAAATCTTTAACAGACAATTATGGACACTTTTTAGCGCCCATGAAAGGAAAGGAAAAATCAATGTCCGCAAAAAAAGCAGCAACCAAAAAAACAGCAACGAAGAAGCCGGATTCTCCCAAGAAGGCCGCTTGCGCATGCAAAAAGAGCGAGCCTAAAGCGGCTGCAGCCCGCAAAAAGGCGACTACAAGGGTAATCGCAAAATTCAATGCGGGATGGGGAAATCAGCTTTTCATTCGCGGAACCGGCGCCGGTCTCGACTGGAATAAGGGAATCCCCATGCAGTGCATGGGCGAAGACGAGTGGTTCTGGGAACAGCATGTTCCGTCGGGCGACATCACCTTCAAGATTCTTGTCAACGATGCCAACTGGTCGCAGGGCGATGATTTTGTCGTTGTGGCGGGGGATACCATTATTTGCCATCCCTGCTTTTAATTCAGATTGTTAATTTTAGCTTAGCGGCGCGCCCGGATTTATGGCGCGCCTTTTTTTGGCGGTTGAAAAAAAGCGCGCGGATTTTCCGTTTCTATAGGGTTTTTATGGCGTTGCGCACATTCAAATACCTTTGCCGCCGGCGGCGAGATTTTCTATATTGACCCTTCCGCCGGTGCGCGGTTTAATTCTTAGGAAGAAAATGAAAAAATATTCCCGTTATATAGACTATCTTAAGCCCTGTTTCTGGTATTTGGCCGGAGGAATAGGCTTCGGAATCCTCTACGGCGCGAGCAGCGGCTTCGGAATGCCCTTTATTATAGACAAAGTGCTGCGCCGCATATTCTACGAGCAGGGGGGAGAAAACGAATACTCCTTGTTTTATGTCATAGGAATTGCCGCTTTGATTCCGGCTGTGTTTCTCTTGCGCGCTCTCACGGGATTTTTCAGCGGCTACTTTATGTCGTATGCGGCTCTCGATGTCTTAAAGCGGCTAAGGGAAGACCTCTTTGCGAAAATCCAAACTTATCCCGTGGCTTTTTTCGATAAATTTACGACGGGCGATGTAATGGTGCGCTTGAGCGGAGACACTTCTTCGGTGCAGGTTGTCTTGCTCAACTTTGCTTCTGAGATTTTTCGGCAGCCGCTCCAAGTTGCGGGAGCCTTGGGCTTCCTGTTTTGGATATCGATTAGCAAGGGCGAGGTCGCATTTCTCTTTGTCTTTGCCGTAGCAGTTCCGTTTTGCATCCTTCCCGTACAAATTATTCGGCGCAATCTGAAGAGCCGCTCCAAGGAAAACCAAAAAGAATTGAGCAATATGGCGCAACTCATAAACGAGAATCTCGGCGCCGTTCACGAGGTTAGGGTTTTCGGCCTTCGGGAGCGCGAAAATAAGCGTTTTGAAAAGAGCAATTCCCTCCTTAAAAAGTGCGGGTTAAAAATAGCGAAATATGAACTCATTCAACAGCCTTCGCTCGAGCTTCTCGCGGCGACTCTCGTGGCGGTCACATTCGTCTACGCATATTTTGCAAAAATAGACTTTTCGACATTCGCCGCCATCGGGGTAGCCCTATATTTTACGATAGATCCCATAAAGCGCGTCGTAAGGCTGGTGAGCGACTTTATAAAAGTCGGCCCGATGTTCGAGCGCTTGAACGAAGTGCTCGATTATAAAACGTCGGTTCCAGAACCTGAAGATCCTGTGGATATCGGAAGCATAAGGGGCGATATAGATTTCGAGAATGTGAATTTCGCCTATGGAGAAAAATCTGTGCTTGGCGGCGTAAATGTGAGGATTCCCGCTGGGACGAGCTGCGCGCTCGTCGGCGAGAGCGGCGCCGGAAAAAGCACTTTCGCGAAACTTGCCATGCGCCTTTACGATCCTATGTCCGGAGACGTTAAAGTGGACGGAGTCTCTTTGAAAAAAATCGCCACTGAGCGCTATTACGAAAACATCGGGTCCGTTCCGCAGTATCCCGTGCTTTTCAACGACACCGTGTTCAACAACATAGCGCTCGCCCGTCCGGGCGCCTCCGCAGACGAGGTTTACGCCGCCGCGCGCGCAGCCTATGCCGACGAGTTTATAAAAGAGCTTGAAAACGGATACGATACAATGGTCGGTGAGCGCGGGGACAGGCTTTCCGGCGGGCAAAAGCAGCGCATAGCCATAGCCCGCGTTTTCTTAAAGAATCCGCCGCTCGTGTTTTTGGACGAAGCAACCAGCGCCCTCGATTCAACTTCCGAATCTTTCATACAAAAGGCCTTGGACAATCTCATGCGCGACAAGACCGTAATAATAATAGCGCATAGGTTCAGCACTATTCGCAACGTCGATAAAATTCTCGTATTCCAGGACGGGGCGGTTGTAGGTTTCGGCTCCCATTCGGAGCTCATGGAGAAATGCCCCCACTATAAAAAGCTGTACGAAGCTTCCGAGAGGGCGTAAGTTTCTCTATGGCGGGAAGCGCCGCCGCGCGCAGAATATGCTGATATTTTGGAATAGATGTTTAACCCAGAAAAAATATCTTTGGCCAATGGCGCGCGGGCGGCGCTGCAGCGGGCGCAAACTTCGTTTGCGAAAAAATGCGCCTTTCGGGGATTCCCGAAAGGCGCATTAATGGGTTGCTAAATAACAAACAGGGGGCGCGTTGCAAAGCGATAATGAGAAAGAAATGAAAATTCTTAGCTCTTCGCCCTCTATTCGGATTCCCCGAGAGCAGTTCCCCCGACGACGGTGACCTTTTCCGTTATCGCCTTGCAAATTTCGGCGGCGACTTCGGGATTGTCCTGAAGATATTTTTTTGCGGACTCGCGGCCCTGTCCGATTAGTTCGCCTTTGTAGGAAACCCACGCGCCCTTCTTTTCGAGAATTTTGTGCTCTATGCCGAGATCGATGAGCGAGCCCGTGGCGGAGATTCCCTCGTCGTACATAATGTCGAATTCGCATTCTGTAAACGGCGGGGCGACTTTGTTTTTTACAACTTTGATTTTTGTGCGGTTTCCTATGACCTTTCCGCCGGGATCTTTAATTTGGCCTATGCGGCGAATGTCGATGCGGACAGATGCAAAGAATTTCAAGGCGCGCCCGCCCGGGGTAGTTTCGGGATTTCCGAACATTACTCCGATTTTTTCCCTGATTTGGTTTGTAAACACGCATACGCATTTGGTTTTGCTGATAGCCGCTGTAAGGCGCCGCATAGCTTGGCTCATCATGCGAGCCTGAAGCCCGACGGTGGTGTCACCCATTTGTCCGTCGAGCTCCTGCCTGGAGACGAGTGCGGCAACAGAATCGACGACGACGACGTCTATGGCGCCCGATCTGATGAGCGTTTCGGCTATATTGAGCGCGTCCTCTCCGCATTCGGGTTGCGATACCATGAGATTGTTGAGGTCGACTCCAACGACTTTTGCGTATTTCGGGTCGAGGGCGTGTTCGACATCTATGAATACGGCGTTGCCGCCTTTGCGCTGCGCTTCTGCGATCAGGGAGAGGCAGAGGGTTGTTTTGCCGGAGGATTCCGGCCCGTATATTTCTATAATTCTTCCGCGGGGAAGCCCGCCGACCCCGAGTGCGAGGTCTATTGCCACCGAGCCGGTGCTTATTGTCTCGACGCTCATTTTCGTCGCGTCTCCGAGCCTGATGAGAGAACCTTCGCCGAATTGTTTGTTGACCATGCTCAGCGCCGTTTCGAGAGCTTTGTCGTCCTTGGCGATTTCCGTTGTCGGGATTTTCTGTTTAGCCATTTTAAAACCTTCAATATGGTCGCGTTTATCCAATGATTAGTCCGTTAAAATTTATGATGCGTTATATTGCCGCCACTGTCCCGTGTCGATAAAAATTTTCTTGCATGGATTGAAAATGGCGGACATAAAAACGCACTGATTTTAGAGAAACGCGCGGTCGATTTTTTTATCCTTTTTCAAGGGGGCGTAGCTCAGTGGATAGAGCAGCGGTTTTCTAAACCGTTGGTCGGGGGTTCAAGTCCCTCCGCCCCTGCTTTTTTAAGGTTTAGCGGGTTTTCGGGCGCTTTTGGTTCCGCGGTTCCCCAAATGGAGCATGTCGCGCTGGATTCTTCGTTCGGCGAGCCCTTTGTTGACTTTGATGGGAGTGCCGTCGGGCAGTTGTTCAGAGCAGTACATCGCGCAGCCCATAGTCATCGGGAGCGGAATAAAATCCTGGACTTGCCGGGGATTCCAGTTGGATTTAGCAAGGTATTTTTCCACGCTTTCCATTTGTTTCTCCGTGCAGCCCGGAAAATTTGATATGAAATAAGGGACGATGTACTGCTTCTTGCCGGTTTTCCCATTTACACTGTCAAAGACTTTTCGGAATTGTTCGAATTCTCCGGGTTTGCCTTTGCGCATAAGCGCTAAAACACCGCCGTCGAGATGTTCCGGAGCGACGCTCAGTTGGCCCGATACGTGCCCTGCTATGATCTTTTCAGTCAGTTCGGGCTGCATGAGGGCGAGATCGAGCCTGATGCCGGAGTTTATAAAAACCCGCTTTATATTTGGCAGGGATTTTATCTTGTCGAGAAGGCGCATGAGGGGCTTCTCGTCTATGCCGTAATTTGGGCATATGTTGGGGAATAGGCAAGAAGGGCGCCTGCATTTTTTGCATGTTTCGGGATTTTTCGGGCGGTGGAAATATATGTTTCCTGCCGCGCCGCCCAGATCGCTGATAGAGCCTTTGAAAAATTTTTTGCGCGAAATTTTTTTTGCGGTTCTGGCGACGCTTTCCGGGCTTCTCGATACGATATGGCGCCCTTGGTGGCATACTATTCCGCAAAAGGCGCATCCTCCCGGGCAGCCCCGCACGACGGTTATGGAGTCTTTTATCATTTCCCAAGCCGGTATAGTTTCGCCGTAGCTCCAGTGCGGCAGAAAAGTGAATGGAAGCTCGGAAAATTTGTCGAATTGGCGGGTCGTCATAGGGGGGCGCGGCGGTTCGACGCACAGCAGCCGCGAATTTGTGCGCTGAAGCAACCGCCTCCCGCTCCACGGGTTCATTTCGGCTTCCGCGATTTTCGTCTGCCGCATAATGGCTGACTTGTCGGAGGCAATTTCCTCGAATGACGGCAATTCCACGCACATATCGCCGGGCTTGAACGCCTCGGATTCCCTGCCGCCGAGGTAGCGGCAAGTTCCGGGTATGCCGGATAATGGAAGTCCGCGCCTTATGCGGTCGAAAATTTCGAGCACGGTGAGCTCTCCCATGCCGAAGCACAGCAAGTCGGCTTTTGAGTCCACGAGCACGGACGGGCGCATTTTATCCTGCCAGTAGTCGTAATGGGCGAGCCTCCTCAAGCTGGCTTCCACGCCGCCCAGAATTATTGGCAAACCAGGGAAGGCGCGCCTGGCAAGCTGGCTGTAAACGACCGTCGCATGCGGCGGGCAGAGCCCGGTGCGGCCTCCCGGCGAATACATGTCCTCCCTTCTAATGCGCCTGCCGGCAGTGTAGATTTTCAGCATGGAATCTATATTTCCGCCGGCAATGCCGCAGCCGAGCAGCGGCCTGCCAAAAGTCTTCAAACTGTCGGGATTTTTCCAGTCCGGCTGCGCCGCTATTCCGACGCGGTATCCTGCGTCCATAAGGACGCGCGCAATTAGCGGAGGCCCGAAGGAAGGGTGGTCGACGTATGCATCTCCAGTTACGATAAGTATGTCTATGGAATCCCACCCGCGCGCGAGCATTTCCTCGCGGCGCATCGGCACAAAGCGCGTCAGAATATCGTCCGGCATATTTTTATACTTCAACAATATTTCGAGATTTCAAGTTTTTGCGAAGCTTTTTTGTTGACCCGCTGCGAATGTCAACGCTTTCTATATAAAAGCTCTTTTGTCGAAGCCTGCGGACATTTTCGGCATAGCGCTTTTTGGGGAGGAGGCAATATGGAAACATTTGCTCCTAAGTTATGAAAAAATATAGCAGATTAGCCAGGTTGGGTTTGGCGCTTCTTCCTTTCCTCGCGCTTTTCGGGTGCGGGGACGGCAATATGGGCCTTGATGATTCAAAAGTTCAGTCTATCCGTTCGGCGGCGCAAAAGCTTTATCCGAACGATTCCGACGCTGCCGAAAAATGGATAGCCGGCCAAATGGAGTCCGAGAAGCTCTTCCGCGCGCTTGCCTCCGAAGATAAGGATATCGCGGGCATATTGGAAAAAGCTGAAGCCGAGTTTCCGGAGGACAGCGCAAAAAAGCTGGAACGCGCCAGGAAAATGCTCAACGATTACCGGACATTCTCTTCGCTTCGCCAATCGGTCCACATAAGCGACATTGAGTTTGATACAGTCAAGAAGTTGTCGTTGAAAAACAGCAACGGCGATTACGCCAAGGCATTTTCGTACGCGTCGCTTATCTTGGATTCCATAAAGAAAGTGAAGAGTATGAATTTTAAGCTTCCGCGCGAGGACGTTGAAAAGCTCATGTCCGAATATGCCAAGAATTTTGTCGACGATCCGATAAGCGCGGCTGCGAAGCTTGAGGCGGATACGTATGCGCGCCAGCGTTTCATCTCCCGAGAAGTCCCTCCGGAATACGAGGGCCTGAAAAAATACATAGAATCGTGCCGGAGCGATTTTACCGAGCAGCTGGATATGCTCGACGGATTCGTGGTGCATGAAAACAGCGTTCTTCCCGAGTCGTTTTACGACGGATACGCCTCCGAAAAACAATGGGAAAACCGCTTAGAAACAACAGATGGGACTTGCGCGCTCGTTGCCGGCAATTCTGTGTATTTTATCGATTGCTCCGGAGTGGAAATTCCCGCGCTGTATTTTGTGAACGGGCCGAGAAAACTTTTTTTGACGGAGCTGGACGCCGTCGCGGAGAATGCGGATTCCATTATCATTCACAAGGGCGAAGAGCGCGCGGAATGCCGCATGGTTGGAATCGTCAAGGGGCTTCCGCTTGCGGTGCTCGAAGCCGCGGGGGAAATAAAAGGCAAACCGATAGGCTTTCTCAAGGATCCGAAATCTTCCATGCGCGTGAACTTATGCGGTGTTAACGCGTTCGGATTGCTCGTGTCAAAACCGGGAAATATAAGGAATATAGGGAAAAGTTCCGTTTCCTTCAACAAGGCGGATAAGACCAATTTGATGAAGGCGGGAACCTTTGCCATCGGGGTGGAAAATCCCCTTGTGCTGGCGGTGAAAGTAAAGGCAAACCAGGCGCAGAGTTTGCTGAAGCGCCCATGGAGCCTCGCCAGTGTTAGATCGGCGTTTTCCGGGGCGGAAAAGCCTTTTCCCGATATGGAGGAGGCGCTCATTGGGACGGCTGAAAAATACGAGCAAAAGCCGGCGGGGGAGAGAATGGCTTTTGTGAAGGCCGAGTCTGCGCTCGACATAGAATTTGTTTCACCAAAAGATTTTCTAAAGACGCTCTCAGATATAAACGAATTTTCGCGCAGGACGGACCTTCTCATGCGCCTGTTGGCGCAAAATAAATATTTTTTGTATTTGGACGGGGAAACCAAGACGGTCTGGCCGGAGCTTTGGGAGATCGCAAAAGGCAAAGAAGGGGTATTTGTCTCGGGACCGAAGATCAGCGCTCCGGCATTTGCGCGCTCGTACAAGGGATTTGTCTATATGGTCGGGAAACTCGCCGACAACGATCTGAGAAAGCTACGCAGCAAGAAACTTCCTGGGGCATTCGAAGCCCGCATCGAGATCGAAACCGCCATGCGCCGCGCGATAGTCAATGGAATCAACAAGGTCATAAACGACTCATTCAGAAAGTTCGGCGACTATTGCCCTTTGGACTTGGAGGGGAACGTTTCGGGCGGGATATATGTCCCTAAAGGAGCGCCTTCTGAAAAGTGAGAAGGCGCATTTTCCCGCAGGCTTTTAGAGCGAATGTTTTGCTTGGCTCGCCCGATACCGGAGGAAGCGGGATTTATTTTGGGGTTGCATTTTCGAATTGCCATTTCCGATGCGCGCGCCATGCAGACCTGTCTTGCCGCGCGCGGCATAGGGAGGCGTTTTGTTTAAGAAATATTTGACAAGGCCTTTTCGCGGCCTAATTTAAAAAATTTTAATTCGACACGCTTGGACGCACAAATGAAAAAACTTTTATTAACAACATTGCTCTCCGGAAGCGTATGTGCGCTTTCCGCGCAGAACTACATAGTGAAGATAGAGACTTTCGTCGGGAACAAATCGGAAGATAAGATAGTATTCAACATGTCAGTCGGGGACGGGCAGAAAAAAGGGTTCGACGCAATGATGTTCGCCAAGCGCTACCGCGGCGAAGGCTATTCCAACCGCATTCTCGATTCCAGAAGGGGCGAGGAAAAAGAGGCGTCGGACGAGGCGAAGGCGAAATCGGCAAGCCTTGAGGATAAGGCAAAGGCGAAGCTTTCCGAACTGCGCTTCCAAAAATCGCAGCTCGAGTATTCTGTCGAGAGTTCGCAGATAAAGCTTGAGGACGCGTTGGAGCGCATAAAAGTATTGGAGGGGATTGTGGAGAAAATGGAGCGCCGCCTTCCGAATGCGGATAAAGATTTTGCCGCTTATGTGGACAAATACGAGGAGCGCGAGAGCGAGGAGGATATAGCGTACAGGAAGATGGCGCGCAAGCGCCCGCGCAATACCGGCGACGTCGACGAGATAGAAGTGGGTTCCTATTGCGAGGTAAAGATAGGGAAGGGCAACGACAAGGCTGTCATGATAGATTTTGACTTTGCATATTCCCGGCCTCTTTCGTTCTTTTATTCCGATGCTAACAACAATGGGAACACTGTCACCAAGCACCCCGTTTACGAGCGTTTCGAGAAGTACGGCGTGAAGAATCTGGTGCTGAAATTGGGGGAGACTTATTGCTATCAATTTGGCAGGCTCAAGCCCGAAGAGGCCCGCTCCCTTCAGGAGGCGTTAAATTCGTCCGCGCTTCTGGGGGGAATGTCCGGGAAGTCCGGAGGGGCTGCAACCGTTCCGCAGATGCCGGCAAACGAGTATGACGACGAGGGGCCGCTGGCGGAGATAAAGAAGAAACATTCCGGCATGGGCTCCAAAATTGTGCGCGTGCAGATTACGGTGGAGGCTGCGAAATAAAAAATTCAGAGCGGGGCGCAGAAGCATTTTCACATGGAATTCTCCCGATCCGACATGCGGCAGGCGCTCGAAAAATTTTTCGGGTTCGGGAATTTCAGGACTCCGCAGGAGGAGATAATTTCCTCGATACTTTCCGGGCGGGACACGCTTGCGATAATGCCGACCGGCGGGGGCAAGAGCCTCTGCTACCAGCTTCCGGCGGTGATGCTCGATGGAGTCGCTTTGGTGGTATCCCCCCTCATCGCCCTGATGAAAGACCAGGCTGACGCGCTTCGGGCGCGCGGGATTTCGGCGGTGATGATAAACAGCGCCCAGACGCGCTCCCAGCAGGCGGAGGCGCTTAGAGCTTTATCGGAAGGTCGGGTTTCCCTCGCGTATGTCGCCCCGGAACGTTTCAGGTCAAAATCGTTTGTCGAGGCGCTGAAGGGGATAAAAATATCGCTTTTTGCCGTCGACGAAGCGCACTGCATAAGCCAGTGGGGGCACGACTTCCGCCCCGATTACATGCGCCTTGGCGGTAGCCTCCGCTCTTTGGGATCTCCAGCGTGCGCTGCGTTTACAGCCACGGCGACTCCCGATGTGAAAGAGGACATAATTCGGCAGCTCGGAATGCGCTCTCCGGCGGTTTTTGTATCGGGTTTTGCAAGGCCAAATCTGTCTATGAACATACGCAGGGTTCGCTCAAAAGCAGAAAAGGAACCCCGCCTTAGGTGTTTGATAGAAAAATATCGGACAGGAATAGTTTACTGCTCGACCCGCAAGAGCGTCGAGGAGCTTTCCGCCAAGTTGTGGAGCGACGGCATCAGGCATGTGGTGTACCACGGCGGAATGGACGTTTCCGCCCGCGAGGCGGCTCAGGATAGCTTTGTGGGCGGGCGCGAGAATGTTGCGGTGGCAACCAACGCGTTCGGCATGGGCATAGACAGGCGGGATATAAGGTTCGTAGGCCACTACGAGCTTCCCGGGAGCGTGGAGGCGTATTACCAAGAGGCGGGACGGGCCGGGCGCGACGGAAATCCGGCATATTGCGAAATGCTTCTGATGTATTCCGACAAACGCGTGCAGGAGTTTTTTATCGACGGGTCAAATCCTTCGGCGGAGACGATACGCGCGACCTATTCGGTTTTGCGAGATGGCGCAGGCGCTTCGGGCGAATCTTTCATGGCGATAGAGCAGGTGTCGGACATAGTTTCGGGGCTTCTCAGGTCGGCGCGGCGCCGGGCGCATGTAGGAAACAGGAGATCCGGCGGCGGAGTTCCACAGGCTAGTGCGATGGCGGTCTCAAGCGCGATTTCCACTCTCGCCAGGCTCGGTTTGATTGAGCGTTTCGACGCTCCCGGATTGCGCGTGCGCGGAACCCGCCTCTTGTATCCGCAAATTTCCGCCGGGGAAATATCCATTCCCGAAGACATGCTCGCCCTCAAGCGGCTTAGGGACGAAAACAAGTTGCGCCGCCTTATAAGCTTCGCCTATTCTCCAAAATGCCGCCAGCAGTGGATACTCGATTACTTTGGGGAGCCGGGCGCTTCTCCGTGCGGGATTTGCGATAATTGCGCCGCTGCGGGTTCCGCGGGGCCGGCGCTGCCGCCAAAACTTTCCGATGGCGAACTGACCGTTATAAAAAAGGCTTTGAGCGGCATAGTCAGGCTGTCCCGAAGAATAGGCGGGCGCAAGTGGGAGCCGCGTTTCGGGAGAGAGAAAATCCTAAAGTCTTTGTGCGGCGGCAGAGATTCAAAAATGTCGGCTTTGGGGCTCGACAAGCTCAGCACATACGGAATCTTGAAAGAGTACGGCAAAAAATACGTTTCAGAGCTTCTTGACGCTCTGGAAGAATCCGGGCTCGCCTCGACTTTTATCGAGGGGGAATACCCGCTTTTCGGGATAAGCGATGCGGGAGTGGAGGTCCTTTTTGGCGGGAATTTGCCCGCGGGAATAAAAATGCCGGATTTTGCTTCTGTTGCATTCATCGGGAAGCGGCGCGGAAAACTTGCGGAGGGAAATGGGTCTGTGGCAAAGGCGGGATCGAAACCCGCAAAACCCGCAAAACCCGCAAAAATTGCGCGCGCGGGCAGGATTGGGAAACCTGCGGAGACTAAGGAGGATTTGGATCCCGAAAGCAGGAGGCTTTACGAGTTGCTGGCGAAAGAGAGATCTAGGCTATCCATCGCCCGCAAAGTAAGGCCATATAAAATATTTTCAAATTCTGTTTTATTGGAGATTGCGCGCTCGCGCCCGCTGACTTCGGCGGAGGCCCTCGAGATAAAAGGGGTCGGGATTTCAAAACTGCGAACTTATATTCCCTATTTTCTTAAAATTGTGGAGGATTTTGACGATTCTTAAAATGAGATATCCCGCTAAATTTTCTTGCGCATGCCGGAGAATAGGGTAGGTAAAGGAAAAAGAAAGACGGAAATGAAAAAATACAGATGCAAAGTATGCGGATATGTTTATGACCCCGCCGAGGGCGATCCAGACAGCGGCGCGGCGCCAGGGACGGATTTCAAGGATCTTCCCGAAGATTGGCTTTGCCCGCTTTGCGGGGTCGGCAAGGACCAGTTTGAGGAAGTCGAGGATTAAGAGGGATAAAAAACTGTCCGCGCGCGGATTTCCATCGACCCGCGCAGGGTTTTTATTTTAGTTTTGAAATGCCGGGCAGATGCCGCGCTTGCGGGAATGCCGCAAGCGCATTTGGGCGCATGGAATGGCGTCCGGC
>CASFWX010000062.1 GCA_949298545.1 uncultured Verrucomicrobiota bacterium
AAATATTCCAAGACTCCCCCGAGCGCGGAGGAATATTTAAGGCTTCCCACGCGCGTTGTGGATTTGCATCCGATAACCCTAATTCAAAACGCCCGCACCTCCGGTGGGGGAATGGTTCAGAATGTGCCGACAAAAGCCGTGACCGTCGGCCCCAGGGAAACGATGCTTGCCGAAGAAATCTCCATATGGCATCCGGGCCATCACGACAACCCCTTTGGAATGCGGCTTTCGGCGTACATGATATCAAATAAAATATCCGACAGTTCCGTGCCGATGTCGCTGCTTTCCGCCCATCCGAACGTCCGATTCAGTTTCCTGCGCTCCGGCTTTGGTTCATGCGGGGTCGAGATGCATTGATTAAATCTTAAAGATTTAGGGAAAGGATTTTTATGGGAAAGGCAGCCTTCGCCATATCTGCGCACCCAGACGACATCGAATTCATGATGTCTGGAACGCTTTTGCTGCTCAAGGACGCAGGATATGACATACACTACATGGCCATATCGAGCGGCTCTCTCGGCTCGAACCGCATGAGCAGTAAGAAAACCGCCGCGACGAGGCGGCGGGAAGCCATTGCTTCTTGCGCAAAGGCGGGGGCAATATATCATGAAAGCATCTGCGGGGATCTCGAAATTTTTTATTGCCCAAAGCTTCTCGCCGAGCTTGTACCGGTCGTTCGCGAAGTCTCTCCGGAAATAATACTCACTCACGGTCCGTACGATTACATGGAAGACCATGTAAATGCCGGGCGCCTGGCTGTGAGCGCGGCATTCTGCAGGGGAATGAAGAATTTTAAATGCTCCCGACCTCAAAAAATATGTTCTGCCGACGTTGCCGTTTACCACTCCATGCCGCAGTCGCTGTGCGACCAGCTCGGGCGGCCCGTATTGCCGGACATCTATGTGGACGTAGAATCAAAAATAGATAAAAAACGCGAGATGTTGTTATGCCACAAGAGCCAGGAAGAATGGCTGGATTCCACGCAAAAACTTTCCTTTGCGGATTCCATGTTCGAAGCGCTTGAATTCTACGGAAAGATGTCGAAGAAATTTAAATATGCCGAAGCGTGGATTCGGCATGACAGCCGCGGATTTTGCGCGAAAGGATTTAATCCGCTTTGCGGGGCCTTGGGGAAGCTTGCAAAGAAGGAGCGCAGGCTATGAGCGCGCGGCGATGCGCGCGCTGAAAGCGCTTGTTTGCGCCAAAGATCAGCTCTGTTTCTTCGTTTCGCGGGGGCTCTCCCGCAGATGGGGCCTGCGGCCAGATTCAAGGCCTTCCAATACCATTTGGGGCTTCTCTATTGCGGGCAGATTGAAATTTTGTCTAGAGCATTCAAGTTTTTGAGCTTTGATGCGGGGCGAAAAATACCGGCTTCTCCAGCGTTTTGCCCCATAGTTGTCAAATTGGAATTTAGATTTTGCCGAGAGAAAATATCGAGAACTATTTTGCGAAAAAAGGAGAATTTTATGCGCGAAACCTTATTGCTATGCGGTCTGTATTCTTAATCGGAGAAATTTATAACTTGTGTTTTGCGCTTTGATATTTTTTCTGCCTATTCCGCCACAGACAGGCAAGGCGGATATCATTTCGCTCTACTTAAAAAGTTGTGGGATAGTAAAAAAAGCATGGCTAAAGAAGGAAGAAACTTTGTATGCCCGATGTATTATTTAGTTCATATAGGAAATTAAGGAGACAGTAAGCATCTCAAAAGGGTCATCAGCGATTGAGGAACACATAGGCACAGAGGATGAGCCCATCTGCGCGCATTGCGCTTCAAAGGCTCGCATAGGTGGCGATTTCTATTGGTGAGGGATAAAGCATCTCGCAGATAATGGGGTTCGCCAAGATCTCAAATGCAGGCGCTACAAATGCCGGGATTGCGGCAAAGTCTTCTTCCGCAAAGAGTCTTACAAATCTTAGGTTCTACAAGCGCATATAGGAAGCCTATCAAAACGCCTCCGCGTATGAGCATTCCAATATTCAAGCATTAAATGCAAGGAATATAAACAGCAGATGCCTTACAATGAAAGAGTGAATATGGAGGTGCGTGCATGAATCTAAACAGCGGGTACAGAAGCGTAGAAATGCGATATTTCCAAAATGCTAAAATAGCAGCGGGCAGGTTTCATCAATAAGTCTTGTGCTGTATCGCTTTATGGAGTTTTGCAAGGAGTTTGCGGGTGAAACTGAATCGGAAGCTGACGCATCATTTGCGGGAGCATGGAGATGGATGAAGCCCCATGGCAGGGAGTGGATTGAATTGTACCCCAAAATTCGGACGCAAAAAAACATCATGAGATCAGATTATTAATGACGTAAGGTGGCATCGACATTCTTTCGGTGCCACCTTTTTTAATCTGCGGTCTATCTTTATTGCACTATTCGATAAACTCGACTGTCTTCGCTCTCGCTTCTTCTATCTTTTTGTTTGCTATCATTTATTGCGCTTCCTCTTTTAGATTCCCGAAAAAATTTCTATTGGCGCATTATTTGAGCAATTTTAATTCCGCGACATCGACTGCTTTACCTCGTATCCTTTCTGCGCATCCACATTCAATGGCTCTCCTATCCTTTGACCCTAATGTATCACTAACTTCGCGCGGATTTGATTCGGCTACTTGCTCAACCTCTCTCCTAAATTTTTTATTTCTCTTTCCAACCCGGGATTATCGCTTATATTAAAGGCTACGATTTCTCACGGCGCTAAATCTTTGGTCGCGCTCAAAAACGCACTGCCACTCCTGCACAGTAAATAGTTTATATCCCTACTTTATTTCCTGTCGGGAATATCCCTCCTAAAGTTTTCTTTTTTATCATTGCGATGAATTAAGCAATAGTACGGACTTACTAACTCTTGCTTCTCTTAAAAAATAAGGTACCTTTTTATCTTCGCCTTGTAGAGCACTTCATAGCTGGACTTCAATCTACAAGGCTTTCAGTTATTTTTGGAATTCTACCACTGCTTCCAAATATATTGTCTTTGCCCTTAGCACTTTCGGCGTCATTCCCACAAGAGACTTTTTAGGGTTTAATTTCGGGTGGCTTACTTTTTCTTTAGATTGTTTTGCCCAACGCCTTAATGCGCTTCTCGCCTATTCCTTGGGCATTGAGGAATATCTGCTTCAAGGGGAATATTTGGGCATGCATCATTCTGCGCTTCTTCGCGGTTGAGGCATATGCCTTGAATGATATGATGTAAGTTCAACATTGCTGGATTTCCCTAATAATGTGAACACTTTAAAAAAAAACCACGCCCCGTTTCTGTAAACTTAAGATGTTTCCTTGGGACCTTTGCTTTTAAAAAAATAAGAGACTGCCTATTTTGCAATTTCCCATTTTTTCGGCTTTTTATTTTGTCCGAACTATTGGATACACTTCAGATTGGGGAACTTTTTTTAGGAAAATCCGGCAAAAAGCTTGTGCACGGATTTGAGGAGCGATTAGGCAAGCCATTGAACAACAAAAGCAAGACGGCAAAACAATACAAATTGAAAACAAAGCCGTTAAAGGAAATGATAAAGACAATGAGGCGCGAAATAAGTGCGGAGTTTGAAAACTTGGCGGAAAGAGAAGATGGTTTACGCCGGTAATAAGAACACGTGGATATACAGGAAAATAACGAGTATCAGAGGGATTCCACGCAAGATTGAAGCTAATCTGTAGGTCTGTATGCGGATACGGAAACTTTGAAAACTGCCGCTTCAAGGTGCCCGTAGAATACTGGGTGAAACTATGAAAAAACCGCTTCTCCCAAATTCCTATTCCACAACTTTTGGCTTTTGCGCAAATTTTGCAAACTCAAGGCAAGGTAAGTATTCGGATGCGATGGGAGATCTATTTTGCCGACTGGCTTTTTTGGATTAATTTTAAAAGCTGGCGGCGCGTCATGGAAGAGCTTGTCTTTCCTTCTGATACTTGGCTTTGGGCGGAAGTATCGGAAGCTTGGCCTTGCGGACTTTCCGCGATTTTACCGCTGTCCTGGTTTGAAGATGCTTGCTGGTTGACGCGGTCGCCTCGCGCCTGCAAAGCATTATTTTCGGAAGGGGGCGAGGCGGATGAGCGGTCGGATTCTCCATCGGCACCGCCATTGGAAAAAGATATTTGTTCAGCGGATTCTGTGGAAGGGATGTTGGAATCGGAAGGAGGCGCCGCCTGCCCGGATTTTTCTGGTGTGCCGCTGTTTGAAATAGGGTCTTTGGAATTTTTTATATACAAGGATTGTCTATTGCTTGCAGTTGCCGGAGCAGGCGCCGCCACGGGGGCCGCCTGCGGAGTAGGAAACTGGGTTTCCTCCCTTTCTTTCATTCCGACGTTAAATACGCCGTGGTCGGTTTGTATAAGGGCTGTTTGCGTGTCTTCGTCAAAACTTTGAATCAACATTCCCGCGCCGTTTTTTATACCGATCTTGGAGG
>CASFWX010000063.1 GCA_949298545.1 uncultured Verrucomicrobiota bacterium
GAATCCGAAAAGTCAGCCTGGACATTCGGCGTTTTTTTCAAAGCGGCAAGCGCCCGCTTGAGATTGTGGGAAAAGGGAGGAATTTTAGACATTCCCGCAAGTCTCGCCCAAAGCGAAGAATCGGGATTTCCAAGCGAAAAATTAAAAAACCTGAAAGACGGTGAAAAGTATCTCGTGCCGCCGTCTATCCGCAAATTTTCAATGCGGGGAATCTCAGTCCCGATTTCCGAAGGCGCAAAGAAGCTCACGCGGCAATACTCCCTCAAGAACACTCCCACTGCCCACATCGCATCTGCGTTCCGCGGATACTTTATCTCTATGTCCCCGCCGCCAGAGGCAATGCTTACAATCTTTCTTTCGACAATAGAAGGATCCGCCCTTGATGCCCTTCCTTTCCTTAAAAAAATTCTTACTCTATTTCTGTCTAAACCAGAGCCGTACCACAATACGTCAATCTTGCCGAAACGCGCTGATTTAGACAGCGCCTCCGCCAAAAAATTTGCGGCTTCAGCGTCGCTGCGGCGCACCTCAAAAGGAAGAACTATCGCCGCGTCTATTTTGCCGTTCTCAATCAGATCTACCGGCCCGCAGAACAAGTCCGCAACCCGGGATTCAATCCCCTTCGGCAACTCCTCCGCCAATATTGAAATCGGCAGCAAAAAGCTCAAAATAAAAACTGCGCGCAAATACGGCATCATTTTATAAAAAATGGGAAATAATAAAGCCGTATGGCGTCCAGCCACATTCTGAATCGCCCCTCTTGATTTAAAACACCGTCTATGTCTACATACTCCGAAGGAACGAGCAATCCCGCTTTCCCGTTGTCCCGCTCAAGTTCCGAAACGCGCGCGTTTACAAAATCCACCGGGGCGTCCCGTATTGGGACAAACTCCTCGCCGCGGCCGCGCGCCTCGGCAAGGCGCTTGGAGTGCAAACGCAAAATCTTGAGCGGATTTTTTAAAAAAGGCCTCCTCGCCTGGCGCCAATTCGGCGGAACCGCCAATCCGAACGGAGTTTGTGAATAGTCGGTTATATAGAGGGTTCCGCTTTTGGACACGGAAACCGCGCTCGAAGAAAAACCGCTTATGTCAGATTCGGGAAGGAAGGAAACGCATAAACGCACGAGGGTATCGGGCGAGTCGAAACATGTCATGCGCACTTCGATATCTTCAAATATTCTCGATTTCATGGAGCCGGATTTGCGAAACCCGAGAGCCTCTATCGCCAGCTTCATTTTTACGTCTTTTGCTTCCGCGCTCCATTCGCTATCGGAAGGAATATACCTGCCAAATATCGGACAGACAATGTTTGCCGCGGATATTTTTACCCAAAACAGGAGGGTTTCAGCCAAGAAGAACAAGAGAACTCCGCACGCGCAAAGAAGCGCAAAATTCCTCCCCGGGAAAAATGCATCGAGAGCCGTCGCCAGAGCGAGCGAAAAGAAAGCCGCCCGCACCCATCTGCGGGCTACCCTTAGCGCCGGAGATTCCATAATGGGAGCCACATACCCCGAACAAACCGTCAGCAGGAACAATACCACAAGCGCCGCGTTCCGAATGTCAAAATTAAAAAAATCCGCATTCATTCGTCAAAAACGCCCAATTCCTCAAGGGGATTGGGCGCGCCTTAGAAATTTGCAGGTTCCGCGAAAGCCCCCGCCGCTACACCCTCAAAGGCATAACTACGCAAAGGAAGCTGTCGGGCGTCTTAAACACGCCTGGACTCACCTCGTCCTTAAATTCAAAATAGACTTCGTCTTTGGTGAGATTGCGCAAAGGGCTCAGGAGAAATTCGGGGTTGAACCCTATCTGAACTTCCTCGCCGGAATATTCAACCTCTATCCTCTCTTTCGAGTCGCCAATTTCCGCGCTCTGCCCGGATATTTCAAGGCCGTTGTCGAATATTCTCAAGCGCACGGAATTTTGCTTGTCGTTAGTGACGAGCGAAACGCGCTGAACTATTTCGAGCATAAGTTCGCGCTCGACTTTTATGCGGTGCTCCGCCTCTTTGGGAATTACCTGCTTGTAATTGGGATAACTGCCCTCCACTATTTTTGAAACGAGCTTTATGGAATCGGTCAAGCCGTTCTTTTCGGACTCTTCGCCGACATCTATGTCGAAAGCCACCTGCCTGTCGTTAAAGCTGATTTTAACAAGCTTGCCCTGGGACAGAAGCTTTTCGAGCTCGGCGACGGTCTTGGCGGGAAGAATTATGCTGCTCTCGTCTTCCCGGTCTATTTTCATGTCCCGCGAGATTAGGGCGAGCCTCCTGCCGTCCGTGGCAACAAGCGTCAACTTCCCCTCGGAAAAGTTGAAGAACACGCTGTTGAGTATGTATCGGTTCTCGTCGGTGCTCTGCGCGTAAGAGACAGACTTTAACATGCTCGACAATTCCTGCGGGGCGAGCTCGTAGGAATGGTGGTTTACAAAATTCGGAAATGCCGGGAAATCGTCAGCTTTCAGCCCGTTTAGGCGGAAACCCGAAGTCCCGGAACGAATGCGGGCGGTCTGCCCGTCCGAACTTTCAAAGCTGATTTCCTGCTGCGGCATCGAATTGACTATTGCCGCGAGCTTCCTTACGGGCAAAGTTATTTCCCCCTCCTCCTCAACCTCGGCGCGTATCGCGCATCTTATTCCGAGATCAAGATTCGTAGTCGTCAGGAGGACTTTTCCCGTATCCGCCTTGATCAAAACGTTGTTCAGAACCGGAACCGCCGGTTTGGAACCGACTACATTTATAACCTGCTTCAGCCCTGTTGCGAAGTGTTCCTTGTTAATTTTGAACTTCATATGAATTCGTATATTTTATAAACGCCAACTCCGACATGAAAAAATATCGGTCTTTTTTAAACGTCGATGTAACTCTGTATATTGAATAAGTTGCAAAAATCCAGAATATTTTTGCGGAATCATTCGGCTCCCGGGAGAAATTCCAAACCTGCAATTTTTCCGCCATCAATTTTTATTCTGCGATAATAGCAGCCCTTGCGCGGATTCCCGGACTTGTCGCGCGTATGGCAGGAGCCCTTGCCAGCCATGCGCACCTTGTATACTATGGAATTCTGCTCGCAGTTTACGAGGATATCCACAAGCTTGAGGTAATCCCCGCTGGTTTTGCCTTTTATCCAAAGTTCGTTTCGCGAAGTACTCCAAAATACAGCCAGACCTTCTTTCACTGCCGTGTCGAGAGCAGCCTTATTGACGTATCCGACGATTAAAACCTCCCCGCTGTCCGCGCACTGCGCAACCGCCGGTATTACGTCTTCGGAGCACTGCCCTACGACTTTCCTCAGCTTGGAAAAGTCCATATTGAACTCCAAACCTTCTTCCATTTCTTTACTCATACTTGCCAACTTTGTCCCGCTTTCGGTCAATGGCAATTTTTTTTTCCTCAAAAACGGATTTCTCTATCTACTGAAAAATATTCCACGACAGCCAACATTCGCGCACAAACCATATCAAGAACAAAAGCATGGCGAGCGCAAAAACCTTCGCCGCCGACTTTTTTAGCTCTCCGCGCGCGCTGTATTTACCGAATTCTTTGCGCGACTCTTTTTTAAACTCCGAGAGCGGATCCTTTGAACGCACGCTGCTCGCGTTCTTTACTATCAAAAGGCTTTTTCTCCTCTTAAAAAACATTCTTTTACCCTCCATTCCCGACAACTCAGAAAAAAATCTGCGGGCATAGCGCGCGTATTGCTGCCGCCGATTCGCCGAGCCCGCCAATTCTCGCGCGCATGAGCCACACGCGCTTGTATTCCTCCTCAATAAACTTCAACTCCGCCCTCTGCGATGTCCCCTCCACCGCAAAATCGCCCCTGGCGCGTTCGAGCGCCCATTTTGTCATGCGGACAGCCAGCCTGAACTCGTCCCTGCATGCCTCTGCGTCGCGGCACTGCGGGGACGACGCCTCCTCCAATGCGAGAGCGAAATCGGCTACGGCGGACACCTCGTCTATTTTGAATCCGGGATTCCCCTCGAGAATCGACGGAATGTCTTTCGCCTCCGCAAAAAACAGCTTTCTGTGGACGCTGTGGAGCTTCAACTCTGGGTCTATCCGACCGAGCATGCACAGCGCGCGAGAGAATTCGCCCGTGTCATCGAGAAACACGAACTTATCGAGAGCGCGGCAAAGCTCGTCTTCGGTGGGTTCAGCTCCGCTCCATGAGCACGCCGCCCCCTGTGCTATCGCGGGCCACATCGCGCACCAGGGCTGGTGGTTCCCGTTATCCCCCCATTGGGTCAAAAGCATGCCGTCGGCTCCGAACTCGGCGGCGCATGCCGTAAATTCCGCTATGTTTTTGCGCGCACAATCCCATCTCGACCCGAAAGAATTCCAAGTGCTGGTTCCGGGAGCCAC
>CASFWX010000064.1 GCA_949298545.1 uncultured Verrucomicrobiota bacterium
CCAGCGAAGAGCGCGCCCCTGGAGATGGAAGTGCCGTCAGATAGATTCCCGCCAAAAACCGAGTTCGACATATTCACAACTGCATTGGCGCTGCCGCCCCAATCGTTGCCTGCCGCATAAACAGCCGAACCGTCGGCAGAAGAACCTTTCACGCTGTTGTTTGAGAATGTTGAGTTGCCTATATTTAAATTTGATCCCCAAGACGAAACCGCCCCTCCCATGGCGTAGGAATTTTCGGACTCTGACTTATTGCCGATAAATTTTGAATTGGCTATGCTGGTCGAGTCGGAGATTGTCAGATACACGACCCCCTGGCTCATAAGCGACCCCGTAGATTTGCTCGTATTGTTTTCAAAAGAGGCGTTGTCTATAGAGGCATTGGACGAATTTATCCCGACTGCGACACCGTAAGTTCCGTTTGCTTCTCCAGTCGTAGCGGCAAAATTGTTTTTAAACGACGAATCCTTTAACGATAGCGCGGCATATCTAATTCCGATGCCATCTCATTTTTTAACTTCCAAATGAATTTTTAATTCTAAGTTCCAAGCGCGATATGAATTTTTTTTGCCAAATTTTCAACTTTTCAATTTTTATCTTTTTCGACAAATGAACATGCAATATACCAAAGGCAAGCAGCGGAGTTTTTTAACATTTGATAATCTATGAATAGGTTTATGCTTGAAAACGCAAAGCATTTGAAGTCTTATTTAAAGAAATGGGAAGCATTTTTGGAAAAATATTTAAAGTCTCTACATTCGGAGAGAGCCACGGAGCCGCAGTCGGCTGCGTAATAGACGGTTGCCCATCCATGCTTCCACTGTGCGAAGCGGACATACAGAAGGATCTGGACAGGCGCAGGCCGGGACAAAGCGAACTTACAACGCTCCGCGGAGAAGACGACAGATGCAGAATACTTTCCGGCGTCTATAATGGAATGACTCTCGGCACTCCCATTTGCATAATTGTAGATAACAAGGACGCCCGTCCCGCCGACTACTCGGAAATAGCTAAAGTGTGGCGCCCCTCGCATGCCGATTACACTTACGACGCCAAATACGGCTTGCGCGATCCGCGCGGGGGCGGAAGAAGCTCGGCGCGCGAAACCGTTGGCAGAGTCGCTGCGGGAGCGGTGGCAAAAAAGATTCTCGGGGATCAAATCACGATACGCGCGTGGGTGGAAAGCGTCCACACAATCACCATGCCTGCCCCATCCGCGACGCCTGCGGAAAACGACATAGAAGCCAGCCCCGTCAGGTGTCCGCACAAACAGACCTCCGACAGAATGGCGGAATTTATAAAAAAAGCGCGCTCAGAAGGAGACAGCGTCGGCGGAGTTATACGCTGCCGAATAGACGGCCTTCCCGCCGGGCTCGGGGATCCCGTTTTTGACAGGTTTGAGGCGCTTCTGGCCCAGGCTATGCTCTCAATACCGGCGTGCAAAGGATTTGAAATAGGCAGCGGATTTGCCGGCGCGAGAATGTTCGGCTCGCAGCACAACGACATTTTCCAACTCAAAGAGGCCGACGGGCGCCAGGTTGTCGGAGTGAGGACAAACCTTGCCGGCGGAGTGCTCGGAGGAATTACCTCAGGGGCGCCGGTGGATTTCCGCGCGGCGTTCAAACCCACGGCGACAATAGCGATAGAACAGGAAACCCTTACGCGCGACCTCAAACCCGCCACAATAATAGGGCGCGGGCGCCATGACCCGTGCGTGCTTCCGCGCGCGGTGCCAATTGTGGAAGCCATGGCGGCAATTGTGTCGGCGGACGCTCTATTGCAGCAAAGAACGGTAAAAATACGCCCATGAGCATACCAGCATACCTAATACTCGGAAGCCCCTCGTCGGGCAGGTGCGGAGTCGCAGCCGACGCAATAGAAAACGCGCTCGAGGACGACGACTTTTGCACCGTGTTCGTATCCGCAAACGAAAAGCCCACCGCCGTGGACCGGCAAATTTCCTCCGCGCCCAACGCCGGATTCGTCCGCTATTCCGATTACGCAGACGCCCGCAAAAAAATATCCCAACTGGACGAAAATAAAATAAGCCACGTTTTCTTCGTCGGAGACTCCTCTAAAGATATTGCCGATACGATAGAAGCTTTCAAAGAATTCGTAGATGACGGGAAAATCCGCCTCGTCCGGATATGGTCGGTATTGGACTGCGCCATG
Organism: uncultured Verrucomicrobiota bacterium; assembly: GCA_949298545.1. GTDB lineage: Bacteria > Verrucomicrobiota > Verrucomicrobiia > Opitutales > Intestinicryptomonadaceae > Merdousia. The sequence continues at coordinate 2,170 of CASFWX010000064.1, forward strand.
CTGATTAGATTCCCCAAGGAAACCGGTGCATACGCCGACGAGCTTTCCCACTTTGCAGACTGCCTCATACTGTCGCGCTCCTGGCAGGTCCCGGCGAAATCCGTATCGGAAATCAGGCAGAAATACGAGAAGCTCTGCCGCCCCCACATGTTCGTGGTCTTGAACGAAAAATTCCGCACAGACCGCCCAATAGACCTCCTGATAGACGAAACCCGCCGCATATCGATGTATTTCGACTCTTTCGACGCCTCCGACGAACTCGATATCGACGAAGAAAATCTCCCAGAAGAACCCTTCAGCCTGGAACGCAAACCTGATCCATACATTAAACGCCTGCCAAACGGGGCGAGGGCAAAACCCGTCGAAAATCCCGCCTATTACGCAATAGAAAGCAGGCGGATCGAGACCGAAGAAAAGAACAAATGAAATTTGACTTAAAAACCGCCGTATCCACAAGCGTATCCGGCATGGCAGCTTATGCGCCCGGAGAACAGCCGGAAGGCGGATCATGGACAAAGCTAAACACTAACGAGTTGCCTTATCCGCCAAGCCCAAAAGTAAAAGCTGCCATATTGAAGGAACTCGGAAAGCGCGGAGAATCCCTCAGGCTCTATCCCGCTCCGGAAAGCCCTAAACTGAGGGAAGCCATTGCCAAGTTTTACGGGTTGAAAGCGCCTTTCGCATTCGCCGGAAACGGATCCGACGACGTTTTGAACATCGCAGTAAGGGCGTTTTCCGACTCGAAGCGCGCAATATCTACGATTGATCCGAGCTACTCGCTCTATCCGGTGCTCGCAAAAATGCAGGGCGCACGCCTTAAAAAGATTCCTTTTGAAGCGAATATGAAAATTCCCTTCAAAAAAATCTTTGAATCAAACTCCAACATTTTCTTCTTCACAAATCCAAATGCCCCGACAGGTCTGGGCTTCGATTTGAAAACCGTCGAAAAAATCGCCAAGAATTTTAACGGATTGGTCCTCGTCGATGAAGCGTACGCGCCGTTTTCTGGATTCAGCGCCGCGCGGCTCGTGAAAAAATACGACAATTTAATTGTCGCAGGCACAAGCTCGAAGGCTTGGGGAATGGCTGGAATGCGCGTAGGCTGGGCACTGGCAAACCCGAAGATAGTCGAAATTCTCGACAGGGTGCGCGACAGCTACAATCTGGACCGCCTCGCCCAAGCCGCAGGGATAGCGGCCCTAAACGACGTCGAATACCACCTGTCAAAAGTGCGTCTAATAGTTTCCGAGAGGGAAAAATTCCAAAAATTTCTCTCGGGAATCGGCTGGAATTTCTATCCGAGCTCCTCTAACTTTATCTTTTTCAAGCCCCGCCGCGGAACTTCGGAGGGAGCGGCGGAAGCGGAGGCATTCTTCGAATTCTTGAAGAAAAATAAAATACTCCTTCGCTATTTCCCGAATGAAAAATCCGCATGCGACGGAGTTCGAATGACGGTCGGAACTCCCGCCGATATGGCGCGCGTCCGCAAAGCCGTCAGGGAATGGATCAAATTATAAAAGCCATATGAAAAACAGGACAGCCCAAATTACACGAAACACGAAAGAAACCCAAATATCGCTCGAGATAAATCTCGACGGCTCCGGGGCGTATGACATAGACACGGGAATTCCGTTTTTCAACCACATGCTCGAACTCTTCGCCAGGCACGGGCTTTTCGACCTCAAAATAAAAGCCGCCGGCGATATAGAAATAGACTACCACCACACGGTCGAAGACGTCGGCATAGTTCTCGGACAGGCAGTAAAGCAGGCGGTCGGGAATAAGGCTGGAATGAACAGGTACGGATTTTTTATTCTGCCGATGGACGAAACTTTAGTAAGAACCGCCATAGATCTATGCAACCGCCCGTATCTGGTATGCGAACTCGGCGATTCAGAAGCGAGAGTGCGCGATTTCAACGTGTCTTTGCTGCGCGAATTTTTCCAGGCCTTCGCAAACGAATCGGGTGCTAATTTGCACATGAAGCTTGAATACGGCGGAGAACCCCACCACATTGCGGAAGCTGCTTTTAAAAGTTTCGCAAAGGCCCTTTCAATGTCGACAGCTTTAGATCCCCGCAGAGGCGATGCCCTTCCCACAACAAAGGGTTCCATCTAATTCTCCGATGAGCGCATCGCTTCCAAAAGTCGCCGTCATAGACTACGGCATGGGAAATCTCATGAGCGTCTTTCGCGCCTGGGAGCGGGTTGGCGCAAAAGCCAGGCTCGTCACCGCGCCTAATCAGATAGAGCCCGGCGACATTCTCGTATTCCCGGGCCAGGGTTGCATAGTAGATGCTATGCAGCTCCTGCGCCGCACCGGATTTGATTCCGCCATACGCGACTGGATTGCTCAAGATAAGCCATTCTTTGGAATATGCCTTGGCCTTCAAGCTCTCTTTAAATATTCCGAAGAGGGCGGAGGCACGGAATGTCTCGGCATCTTCGACGGCGAAGTCAAAAAATTGAATCCCCCAAAAGGGTTTAAAGTTCCGCACATGGGCTGGGACAACGTCGCGTTTAAGCGCAGCGGCAACCAAAAACTCTTGGATGGAATATCCGATTCCGACCAATTCTACTTTGTCCACAGCTATTGCGTCAAAACCGACGATAAAGACATAGCGCTTGGAATTTCTGAATACGGGAATGAAAGCTTTGCAAGCGCCGTAAGGAAGGGAAATCTCATAGCGACCCAATTCCACCCGGAAAAGAGCCAAAAGAAGGGCTTAAGGCTCTACTCAAACTTCCTTTCAGAACAGCTTTCCTTGCGGAAATCAAAAATTTGAGCGGACTGCCGCGATAATTTATGTTCCGCAAATACCCATATCGGGAACAAGCATGCAAAAAATATTTTAAGAGCAGATGAATAAAATAAAATGCCTTGTCACGGCGGGTCCCACCCGGGAATATTTCGACCCCGTGCGCTTTATAAGCAATCCGTCCTCCGGAAAGACCGGCTGGCATATCGCCGCGGCCGCCAGGAATATAGGCTGGGACGTTTCCATGGTAATCGGGCCGTCCCAGCTGCCTAAACTCGACGGCGTGCAAACATTTCCCGTGACAAGCGCGCAGGAAATGCTCGAGGCTTGCAGGCCGATTTTTCGTCAAAGCCACATTCTTATAATGTCCGCCGCCGTGAGCGATGTGAGGCCCAAATATCCCCTCCCCCAAAAGGCGAAAAAAGCAGACATAGATTTGCATCCCGAACTTGAGAGGACTCCAGATATTTTAAAGATTCTCTCCTCCGAAAAAGAGAATCAAATCTTGGTAGGATTTGCGGCTGAAACTGAAAACGTAATCGAAAGCGCCAAAAAGAAGCTCGCCGATAAAAATCTCGACTGCATAGTCGCAAACGCCGTCGGCATTGAAAACTGCGGATTTGCGTCGGACTACAACAAAATCGACATGATTCTGAAAAGGGGCGAAATAGTTGATTTCAAAGCTGCACGAAAAGATGTGCTGGCGCGCAGGCTTGTAGATTTCCTGGCGGCGCGCTTCTTTGCGTAAGTCCGAACGGTCTTTGTTTCCTCGCCAAGACTGAGAAAATAGCGCATTAAGCGTCCACGACTTCTACGCGCGCCCGGCGGACAAACTGCGAATGCCTTTTACAACATGGCTCCAAACGGAAAGCAAGAGTCGGCTTATTTAATGCCCGCGCAATGGAAAGTTTAAAGC
>CASFWX010000065.1 GCA_949298545.1 uncultured Verrucomicrobiota bacterium
AATTTCAAGCGCGAGGCGGATAAAACCGCGCGCTGCCAAAAACTTTGAGCGCAAACGTGTTTTCCTCGAAAAAAATAAAAGGCGCTCTGCGGATTTTGCGAGCTTTTTTTTATTTTTTGGATATGGCCTCTGGCGTTTCCCTCGGCGTTTCTGTGGCGATTTCGACCCACATGATGCACTGCGGCTCTCCTTCTGAAGTCACAACGCTCACGGTGTTTATGCCGTCTTTTGCCGCGCTGTACGGGAAGAAATATCGAATTGCGCGCTCGGAGCTGAATTTTTCGGGCTTTTTTTCCTCTTCCACTCCGATGGGATCCGCGCCGTTGAGCTTGACGGAGAATTTCGCTTCTTTAGTTCCGCCTATATTTTTTACTCCTGAAAATCCGACTACGACCGATAGCTTGCCGCGCGCTTTCGGCGAGGGCTTTTTTCCAAAAGCGATTTTAAAGGAGCGGGGGACGTCGCTATTGACGGGCAGCTGGTCGAGGCGCTCCTCTGGCGTGTCGCCCATATCCCTAAATATTACGGGGTGGCGGCGGTCGCTGTCGCGGCAGCTTTTTTCATCGACGCCGCGCCGGATAAATTTTTTGAGGAGAACCGGCTGGTAAAACGGATTAAAAAAGTAGATGGAATCCGCTCCTGAAGAACGCATTGCCGTCACCCAGCCGTCGAGCAATGGAAGGTCTATCGGCTGCCTCTTTACTTTGCCTGACGAGGTGAACCCGTTGTCAGTTGACGGAATAATCTCAACTTTATCCGACAAGTCTCCCAGATACTTTTTCCAGTCGTTCACTGAAATCATGAAATCTCCCGAAGTGTATACGCACGACGGAACGACAATATCCACGAGCCCTTCGCGGACCCATGCGGCGACGTCCATGCCGTTTTTGAGGGCCAATTCGGGCGAGGGCGGCACGCGCGCCGATATCCCAATCCTGCGCCCGCGCTTTTTCTCCCATGAGTCGGCGGTCTTTCTTACCTCGCGCATAAAATCCGTAAGGTACTGCGATTCGTTGCGCTCGTTTCTGGGAGTCAGATGGCGCCCGAAGCGCATCCAGTCTGTCTCAAATCCGTCGATATCGTAGCGTTCAAATATTTCGCGCACAAGGGCAAGATGAAAATCGCGCGTCTCTTTATGTTTATAATTAAAAGCGTAATCGACCCAAGCGCCCTTTTTGGGCATTTCATCTTTCGGGACGCGCCAAAGTTCGCGGTGTTCCCTCCAAAAATTTTGATTGCGGAAATAGTCTGGCTTGGTGACGAAGTGGACGTCGTTCATGCGCATAGTTATCCACGGTGAAATGCCGTTTTTTCGGCAGGCTTCAATCCATACTGCGTACGGGTCTATGCCTCTATCGCGGAGCAGCTTGCATTGCCGCGCCCATTTTTCTGTGGGTTCTTTCCCGTAAACGGGCGCCCATATCGGCTCGTGCACTTTGGAATCGTAGCTGGTGCGCTGCCCGTTTGGGCACATGAAATAATGGGTTACCTTGCTGTTAGCGAGTCCGTCGATATGCGCAGTTAACGCCTCTGCGGTCATCTCGGGTGTGACAATGAAAAATCTGTCGTTGTCTTCGTTGAGAATTAAAATGTTTTTAAAAGAGTTGCGCCATGCGGCTTCTGAGTCGCATGGGGGGGCGGAGTCCGTCGGCTGCTCCTCTGAAGGAGGTGTCTTTGCCCCTTCCGTTGCGGTGCTGTATGCCGCGCACAAGGCAAGGCTAAGTATGGCAGATATTATTTCTTTCATATATGCATAAAAAAACTCGTTTGTACAAACTGTCGAAAAAAACATATATAAAAATTCAAAATTCCTTCAATGCAAAAATGAAAATTTGCGCGTTTTTATAATAGATTTTGTTGAATTTTTAACATTGCGCAAAATAGACTTTTTCGCGCGAAATTCTCCGCGTTTGCGCCAAGGAACGCGCGTGTGTGGGGAATTTTTTCGGAAACGGCATCCGGCGGTTCAAAACAAAAATATCCGCCGCGAAAAATTTTGAAGCCGGGAAATGAAAAGTTTAGGATTTTTCTTCCCGGCAAAGCGAATTTTTTGAAAGGCCGCGAAGCGGGGAGGCAGCCTGCGGGGCAGCTTGTCCGTTTCTTTCCCTGGCCGCGATAGCGAAAACCCGTTGACATGCGCGCGCCCAATGTGAGATATTTGTCAAATGGATTACACAGTATATCCGCCCTATAAAGACGATCCCCGTCCCCCCTTTTCGGAGACTCAAAAGAGGATACTTGAACTCAAACGCGAACGCGGAGCGCTTATATTGGCGCATAATTATGTCGACCCCCAGATACAGGACGTCGCCGATTTTGTAGGCGATTCTCTCGGGTTGTCCCGGGCGGCGAAGTCCGCCAAGGCGGAGCTCATAGCTTTTGCCGGGGTCGATTTCATGGCGGAAACGGCGAAAATCCTCAATCCCGACGCGCGGGTCGTTTTGCCGGACGCTTCCGCGGGCTGTTCGCTCGAGGAGCTTTGCCCCGCTGCGAAGCTGGCAGCCGCGAAGAAAAAATATCCGGATGCCGTCGTGGTGTCGTATATAAATTGCGGAGTGGGCGTAAAAGAGCTGAGCGATATAATTTGCACGAGCGGAAACGCCCTCGATATCGTGAGGCAGATTCCCAGCGGCAGGGAAATAATATTTTGTCCGGATATGAATCTCGGCTCGTGGGTGGAGGAAGAGTCGGGCAGAAAACTCATCTTGTTGGACGGCTTTTGCCGCGAGCATGTCAGCTATGACGCGGACGAATTGAGGGCCGCCAAAGAGGCTTTCGGCGGGGCGCCCCTGATATGCCATCCGGAGTGTCCTAAGCCGGTGCGTGATGTTTGCGATTGCGTATGCAGCACCGAGAAAATGATATCCTATTGCAGGCAAGCTCCTTCCGATAAATTTATAATAGCCACAGTTGCCGAAATGATACACCGGCTTAGGAAAGAGCTCCCCGACAAGATTTTTATAGCCGCGCCCGCCGCCGGCGCGCCGGCAAGGCATTGCCGCGATATGCTGAAAAACACCCCGGAAAAATTGCTCGACTGCCTGGAAAATCTTTCGCCAGAGATAGATTTGCCGCCTGAAACAATGGATAGGGCCAGAAGGCCGATAGAGAGAATGCTCCAAATGTCGAAATGAAACGCGGAGACTCTTCTTGGCAGAATTAAATTTGACTGTCTGCGATGTGGTCGTTCATTATGCGGCTAACGCACAAACAATGCGCGTTTTAACTCGTGCAAAGCATGCAAGACAGTATAACCGACGAAACTCAAAAAGCTAAAATCATCGCGCGATTGAAACGCCTGGAAGGGCAAATCCGCGGGATTTGCAACATGGTCGAAAGCGGCAGGAAAAGCATAGAGATTCTTCGCCAGCTGACCTCGATAAGCGGGGCTATAAACGGCGTATGGATAAATATAGCTTCGGAGCAAATAAAAAGCGGATTGGGAGGGCTTCCGCTGTTGAACTACGATGAAACTGCCGAGGCGATAGTTGAGTATTTGCGCATGTTAAAATGAGAAATCTCACGGGTAAAATCTCGCTTTTGTACAGTGCGCATATTCGGGCTTGCGATGTGTTTGGACACAAATCTTCCCTCCGCTCTGCAGGCATCCGCTCTTTTTTGCGGACTTCGGGCAAGATTTAGTCGCGGCTATATGAAGAAACCGCCGCCCGGCAGCAAAACCGCGGCAATCGGCAATCGCCCGGCAGGAGAGAATGAGAAAAGTAGCTCTCTAATGTGGGGCGAAAGCGCTACTTGCCTTCAACCTGTACCGATACAATCTTCTGCTCGGAAACTGGCTTGTCCATAAAGCCGGTCTTGCAGTTTTCAATTTTTTGAACGGTATCGTAACCTTCGACTACTTCGCCGAAAATGGTGTGGTGCATATTCAGCCATGGAGTGGGAACCGTAGTGATGAAGAACTGGCTCCCGTTGGTCGACGGACCTGCATTTGCCATGGCTAGCAGCCCCGGGCGCGAGAACTGGAGATCCGGCGAGCATTCGTCCTCGAAGGGCTTTCCCCAAATGGATTGTCCGCCGCAGCCGGTCCCGGTAGGATCGCCCCCCTGTATCATGAAATCCTTTATGACCCGGTGGAATATGACTCCGTCGTAATATCCCTTCTCGGCGAGCCCGATAAAATTCTCGCACGCTTTAGGGGCGATATCCGGAAACAGCTTTACTTTGATATCGCCTTGGTTGGTTTTAATTGTGGCAAATTTTTCCATAAGATTATTTTTTAGAGTCCGAAGTTATTATTTCCTGCGCGGATTTTCCCGGCGGTATGAAGGGGAGAACGTGCGTGTCGTGCTCGACGACAACCTCCAAGAGATACGGCTCTTTTGACTTGAGCATTTTTTCCATTTCCGCATCGAGTTTTTCCTTCTTTACGACGCGCGCAGCTTTCCAGCCGTATCCCTCGGCAATCTTGCAATAGTCTGGATATATCGCTTCGATATTTTCCGGTCCGCCGATATTGTCTGGGTCTATTGACAGAACCGTGTTTCCGCGCGTTCCGCCAAAAAGCAGATCCTCCCATTGCATGACCATGCCCAGGAATTGGTTGTTGAGGAGCAGGACTTTGACCGGCAGGCGTTCCGCCACGGCTGTAGCCATCTCCTGGATATTCATTTGGAAAGAGCCGTCGCCGTCTATGTCGACGACGGTTTCCTGCGGGCGGGCAGCCTTGACTCCGATGGCGGCGGGCAACCCGAAACCCATTGTGCCAGCGCCGAGGGAACTGATGAATTGGCGCGGCCGCGAAAAAATGAAATTTTGGGGAGTCCACATTTGATGCTGCCCGACGCCCGTTGTGACGATAGGCTTTCCGCCGCTGACTTTGTAAAGGGAGGCGATGGCGTCGGGGGCGGTGATGTTCTTGCGGATTTCGCGGGCGAATGGGAAGGGGAATTTCGCCTTCAATTGCGCTATGTTTGCGTACCATTCCGAAAAATCCGGCGCGCGGAATTTTTCCTTTTTAACCAGGGAAAGGAGCCTTGAAAGGGCGTATTTGATTTCCGAGCAGATGCCGAGGGAAATTTTGACGTTTTTATTTTGTTCGGCAAAATCTATATCGACATGGACGATTTTCGCGCGCGGGGCGAATTTCGACACAGTTCCCGTGACGCGGTCGCTGAAGCGCGTGCCGAGAGCTATGAGCAAGTCTGATTCGAGAACGGTTCTATTGCCGGCGAAAGTGCCGTGCATGCCGAACCAATATAGGTTGTTGTTAACCATCGGATCGACCGAACCGATGCCCATCAGGCTCGTTGCAACGGGAATTCCCATGAGATTTGAAAATTCCCTGAGCTCCTTTGAGGCATCGGACGCGATGATGCCGCCGCCGGCGTATATTACGGGCCTTTTGGAGTTTGCCAACAGCTCCAATAGCTTTTTGAGCTCGGCGTCCGAAGCTTTTGGAATCGGTTTGACTCCGGGGAGATCCGGCTTCACGCCAAAATCCGGAATGAAAACTTTTTGTTGCACGTCCTTTGGAATATCTATGAGCACCGGGCCGGGCCTACCCGATTTTGCAATAAGAAAGGCTTCTTTTATTGTCCGCGGGAGCTCCTCCGCGTTTAGGACGAGATAGCTGTGCTTGACGACGGGGAGAGTCATGCCGAATACGTCCGTTTCCTGGAATGCGCTCTTTCCTATGAGGGATTGGAAAACTTGGCCAGTGATAGCGACTAGTGGTATGCTGTCCATGTAGGCATCGGATATGGCCGTGAGCAGGTTCATGGCGCCCGGCCCGCTCGTTGCCATGCATACGCCGACTTTTCCTGTTGATCTGGCGTATCCCTGCGCCATGAATCCTCCACCCTGTTCGTGACGCGGAAGTATTACGCGTATTTTTTTTGAGCGGGTAAGTGCATTGTGGAGATCGATGGCTTGTCCTCCTGGATAGGCGAACAAGGTATCGACGCCCTCGTTTTCGAGACATTTGACGACGACATCCGCCCCTTTCATGGGTTGGAGCTGATTGTTCGTCGGTTTGTTAGACGGTCTCTTTTCCTTTTTCATAGCGGTAGTTTTAAAAAGCTGACAAATTAAAGGCTGCGTTTTTTTCTTCAACATTATTTTTTACGCCGTGCGTGATGGCGAAAGTTCCGCCAAAGGCATAGACGGAGCCATTTTTAGCGTTCGCCTCTGTTGCGGAACGAGAGCTTCGGGTGCAAACCAAGCCGCGAATCCAATCATGGCTGCGTTGTCGCCGCGGTATTTCTTATCTGCGACCAGAAATTGTGCCCCGCGTTTTCGGGCGAGTTTTTCCAAGGTTTGAACGAGAAGCGAATTGTTTGACACCCCTCCCGACACCCCGAGACTTTTATAACTTCCGGCGGCGGCGAACCAATCCACCCGGCGCCTGAGTTGTTCCACAACGGCGTATTGGTAGCTCGCGCAAATGTCGGGGAGATTTTTTTTGATATCGAAAGAGGCGGGAAGCCTCTGTAAAAAATATCTCAAGCTCGTCTTCAACCCTGAAAAGCTAAAATTCGGATTTTCGGCTATTTTGCGGTTTTGTCCGCATGGAAAAAGCGTTTTGTCGGCCGCGCCCCCGAGGGCGGTTTTTTCCAGAATAGGAGCGCCGGGATATGGCATGCCGAGGAGCTTCGCCCCTTTGTCGAGAGCTTCCCCCGCGGCATCGTCGTCAGTTTCGGCGAGAATTTTTACGTTTTTATCTTTGTCGAGTTCAAATAAAACGGTGTTTCCGCCAGATGCGATAAGACCTAAATGCGGAAGGAGTTTTTGAAGCTCAAATTCGAAATTTTTAGGATTGCTTGCGTGCAAAGATATGAAAGGAGAATAAGCGTGTCCGCGGAGGTGGTTTACTCCAAAGAGGGGTTTGTTGAGAGCTGCGGCAACAGCAGCAGCCGCGGCAATGCCCATAGCGAGGCAATTCGGAAGTCCCGGACCGCATGTTGCCGCTATCTTATCAATCTGCTTGAAGTGTGGAGATTTTGAAATCTTGGAAAATAAAGCGGGAAGTTTCTCAAGATGTTGAGAACTTGCAAGATCCGGGACAACCCCGCCATAAAGGGCGTGCAGATCTATTTGAGAGTGAACGATATTTTCAAGTACACCGATATCCGAATCAAAAATAGATATGGCTGATTCGTCGCAGGAACTTTCAAATGAAAGAATTTTCATGCGCTTTTAAGCTTGGATTGGGAATTGTTATTTCCGGAACTTTTCCCTGGAATTTTTTGAGTATGAGGTTCGGAGCTATAGAGGGAAAGGCTCTTTAGGGAAGAGCGTTTCCCAGAGAGTTGCATTAAATCATCGTCGTGTGTTTGTGCCGAAGGTCTCTTTGGGGAAGAGCGTTTCCCATATAAAATATGGGGTTCGGCAACTTTGGATCTGCCGCGCAATCTGGTATCTTCGAGATTGTTATCGTAGAGGTCGTCAAAATGTCCGTCGCGGCGGAAAGAAAAAGATTCGTTTTTACCGATAATAATATGTTCGATAAAGTTTAGGTTGATAGGTTTGCAAGCTTCCGATAGGCGGCGCGTAAACCGGATATCGTCAAAAGACGGGCGAGGATTTCCGCTCGGATGGTTATGGGCGATGGCAATATTTGAGGCGCCCAATTTTATGGATATCTCGATAATTTTTCTGATATCGACGCTGGAGGTATTGACGCTTCCTTCAAATAGCCTGATGGATCCGTTAGGGATTATGCGCAGTTGCGTGTCGAAGCAGACCAACTCGAGAGCTTCGTAGGGCAGGTTTGATATTTTAGTTTTAAAATATTTTATGAGTTTTGAGATGGTAGTAATTTCGTCGCCCGGCAATTCCAATTCGTTGAGGTGGTATAGCGAGATGGCGTCTTTGATAATGCGCAGGCCGAGGAAGGAATTTTCGCCGATGCCGTTCACCTTGAGGATATCGTCGCGCTTGGCTTCGATAATTCCGCGCAGGTTGCCAAATTTTTTAAGCAGATCTTTAGCGATGGGTTTTACATCAATGCGTGGAATTAGGAGAGTGAGGAGAAGTTCGACAAATTCATAATCCGAGAGAGATGACATGCCACCATTCTCATATCGAGCCCGCAATCGTTGCCGATGGCCCTTGCAAATGCTATCGCGCGGTTGTTGTTGCCTGGCCATTATGGAAGTTTATTGATAAATAATTCGCCGCTGATGCTAATCGGATTCTTCATTCCGGCAAGCAGATAGTTTTGCGCGGCGCGGCATGAATCTTCGAGTGTCAATCCGCGCGCGAGGTTTGCGGCGATTGCGGCGCTGAGGGTACAGCCGCTGCCGTGGGTGTTGACTCCGGCAATGCGCGCAGATGGCATTTTTACAAAGTGTCCGTTTGGCATGGCGAGGATATCGAGAATATTGTCGCCATGGAGGTGTCCGCCTTTAAGGAGCGCGCTGGCGCCGTAAGTTTTTGCGAGGCGGAGAGCCAAGTCGGACATATCGCTTTCGGAGGCGATATCGGAGCGGTTGATGCGAGCAAGTTCGGCGGCTTCGTCGAGATTTGGTGTGAATACGGAGCTGAGCGGGATTAGCAGTTCGGAGATTGCGAGGGCGGCGTCGGGTTTGAGTAGATGGGCTCCGCTCGATGCAATCATGACGGGGTCCACCACGAGGGGAATTTGCCTGTTTCGCGCGAAGAATTCCGCGGCGCTTCTGACGTTTTCTGCGGAGTAGAGCATGCCGGTTTTAGCCGCCCGCGGCTTGTAGTATTGGGCGGCCGCCTCGAGCTGTGCGGAGAAGGAATTTTCCGGAACGGGCAGGATATCGCATACTTTCGACGGGTTTTGCGCCGTCACCGCCGAAATGGCGGCGCAGCCGTGCACGCCGTTTGCGGCGAAAGCGAGCAAATCGGCTTCTATGCCGGCTCCTCCGCCAGAGTCGCTTCCGGCTGCTGTAAGGGCGCATGGGATATCGCGTTTTAACATATCGGAGGAAGATTGCAATATTCGGAAAATTTTTCAAGAAATGCTTTTTTAAGAATTCGCGGGTTTAATAGGGCGTTTTTTTCCCGCATATGATGTGTGAATCAAGATTGACTTGAAAAAGGGGGAAAAGTAAGTATATGGAAGTGTAAAATGAGTCATGGGAAATTCCCATGGCGGCGGCAGAGAAGCCGCAATAAAAACGATACGCCGGAGATGAGAGAAAAAGACAATGAGAATGACGAAATGCGCTTCGGGGGCGAAGTGCGCATAACGCGGCGCATAGAGCTGAATTTCTGGCGTACCTGCCTGTTAAATGCGGCCGGATTGTTTCTGGCGTGGCTGTCCACGGATTCGATAGAGTTCGGGAATGTGTTCGCATTCGGGCTGCTGGTTGTTTTGATATGGTTTCTCAACTGGATAATCCGGCCGCTGCTGGTTCTTTTCACGCTTCCCTTTATAATTTTCACGATGGGGGTAGGAATGCTTTTCATAAACGGGGCGATAATATATTTTGCGGCGCGCCTGATACCGTTTGACGGGCTTGAGGTGAAGAGCTATTGGGCGGCGCTTTGGGCGTCATTTTTAGTGTCTGTTCTTTCGTGGGGCGTTGCGATGATGCGCTCGGAGCGTACGATTCGCCGCGCATTGAAGAAAAATTCCGGCGACGGCGACGTGATAGACGTTTAAAATTGGATTGCGGTATGGGAAAGCTTTTTAAAATTTTTTTAATTAAAATTTGGGTAATTGCGGTTTGTCTGCCGCAGGTTTCGCGAGCCGCGGACGAAAATTTCCGAATCAGCGAAATGTCGATATTTGCGATGGCGTTTTCCGATATAATTCCGGTGGACGAGGAGGACGCGCTCGGGCTTTACTTGGGCGGCTGGATTGGCACGCAAGGCATAATGGTGAACGGCAGGCAGGTAATGGAGGCTACGGTGCAGCAGTTTTGCGTCGGGCAGAGGAATTCGCCGGAACCGCGCATAATGATAACCGGCACTATAACTTCGCAGCAGGGAGAAGAGGTTCCAATACAGGCTACGAGCTATCTGCGGGACGGCCGCCTGTTTTCCGATATACGGACAATAGACGGAAAAATCGCCGAATACGCAGGTTTTCTCGAAGGCAATTCGATAATATGGGTGCCGAAGTATTTTGTAAAAACGTTCGATTGGCAGTGCGATACTTTTGCGTATCAGAAGACGGGAATCGCCTTGTATTCGCGGGCGGTAAAATACGTCGAGCTCAAGGATGAAAATTTCTCGGGCATGATAAATGTGGACATGAAATTGACGCGCAACGACGCGAATTTTCCGGTCCGCGAAATAAAGCCGTTTAAGGCGACCTTCGGGACGCCACGTTCAAAGCCTTCAATGGGCGAGTAGCCGGGTGGCTTTGCCGGGAGAATGCGCATGGCACTTCCTGTCGAGGATTTGAGAGGCGGGTTGTTCGAAGCTCTCGACAGCGGAGTCGGCAGGCTCATAGTGGGCGCTCCGACGGGGTCGGGGAAATCGACGTGCCTGCCTGTTATGCTGTTGGAAAAGCTGGGCGGGCGGGTTCTGGTGCTGCAGCCGCGCAGGGTTGCCGCGCGCATGCTCGCCCGTTCCGTTGAAAATCTTTTTGGAATGCGCGGCAGGGTGGGCTGGCATGTACGCTTCGACAAACATTACGGCGAAAATACGGAAATTGTGTTTCTTACAGAGGGCATACTCGCCAGAAAGCTGATATCCGACCCGTCGCTCGCAGGAGTGTCGGCGGTGGTGTTCGACGAGTTTCACGAGCGCAACATATATGCGGATTTGTCCCTGGCTTTGGCTCTTCGCGCCCAGGAGACGGTCCGCCCCGACTTAAAAATAGCGGTATGCTCGGCTTCGATGGATTCCGCCGCGCTTTCGGAATACCTCGGCGCAGAATCGCGCGCGTTTTCCTGCGGGACCCGTCTCTTCGACATAGACATGCGCTATGCGCCGCCCAGGGATTCGCGCGTTCCCGCCTGGGAGAGCGCTGCGGCAAGCTTTGAGGAACTTTCGAGGGAGCTCAAAGAGGGGAATTTTTTGATATTCATGCCAGGCGCCTACGAGATTTCGCGCACGGTGGGAAAGATATCCGGCAGCCCTTCCGCCAAGGGGTTTGATGTTTTGCCGCTGCACGGCGATTTGCCCCCAAAGCAGCAGGACGCAGTATTGGCTCCGTCCGGGAGGCGAAAGGTCATAGTGTCCACGAATGTCGCGGAGACTTCGCTTACGATAGACGGCGTAAGGTGCGTCATAGACTCCGGACTCGCGCGCGTGGCGCGCTTTGACCCTGTCCGCGGCGTAAATACGCTTCTGGTGGAGCGCGCGAGCCTGGCGAGCGCGGCCCAGCGCGCGGGCAGGGCGGGGCGCACTTGCAATGGAGTTGCCGTTCGGCTTTGGCGAAAGCGCGACGAGGAGTTTTTTGAGCGGTTTAGCGATTCGGAAATTTCCCGCCTCGACTTGAGCCAGACACTGCTTTGGCTGAAATCGGCAGGCATGGATTTCGACAGCTTGAGGCTTTTCGAGCGGCCGCGCGCGGAATCCGTATCGCGCGCTGTTGAAACGCTTCGGGATCTTGGAGCGCTCGACGGGAACATGCGCATAAGCGCGACGGGGCGGGTGATGGCGAGATTCCCCATGGAGCCGCGGTGCGCGAGGCTCGTTTTGGAAGGCGCAAAGAGCGGCGTTCTCGAAGACGCCTGCGCGGTTGCGGCCCTTGCCGAGACCGGCAGGATAAAGCTTCCGCTATCCAACCCTTACGACGCCGAAGCGCGCGCGGATATGGTCGGAGATGCGGCGTCCGAACCGGAGGAATTGGTGCGCTTGTGCCGGCTCGCCAAAGCCAATGGCTTCAGCGACGATTTTTGCAGGAGATATGGAATACATTCGGCAAACGCCCGAAAGGTCATCGCGCTTGCGGCGGATTTTGAAAGGCTCGCGCGCGGCATATTCCCGAAGGGCGCGCGGACTGCCGTCAAGCCTGCCGAAGGAATGGATATCCCGGCAGCACCAAGGGAAACTTTATCTTCGGCAAAGAATGCCGCCCCGGAATCCGCGCCTTTCGCCCGTTCCGCAGGGATTATTCCGAATGCGGCGGGAGCTTCTGTATCAAATCCGGCGTCCTCCCAGGGCGGGGCGCTGGCGAGATGCGTGCTGTCAGCGTTTTCAGACAGGCTATGCGTCAGGGCGAATTTGGCGACTCTCCATTGCAGGTTGTCGAAGGGAAGAGGCGGAGAAGTAAGCAAAGAGAGCCGGGCTTGGGCGCAAAATTTATTCGTGGCAATGGAGCTTGAAGAGCGCGATGCAGCAGGCGGTGCTTCCATAAAAGCTTCTCTCGCCACCCCCGTTTCCGAAGAATTGCTGCGCGATCTCTTCCCAGACGATTTTAAAACTGAAACCGGAGTTTATTACGATCCCTCGCACAAGCGCGTCGTCGCCCGAAGCTCCGCAAAGTTTAGAGATTTTATATTGTCCGAAAAGGATTCGGGCAAAGTACCGGCTGACCAAGCCGCAAAAATCTTGCGCGACGAAATATTGGCGGGGCGGATAGTTTTGAAAAATTATGGCGAGGCGTGCGAAAGATTTGTCAGCCGCGTAAACTTTGTCGCTGCGGCGCTTCCGGATATTGGCATACCCCCGATAGACGAAAGCGCAAAAGCCGTCGTATTTGAGCAAATGTGTCTTGAGTGCTCGTCGGCTTCAGATGTCAAAAACGCCGACGTGCTAAAGCACCTTCGGGATTGGCTGTCCGCCGAGCAGCTCGCTTTGATGGATTATCTCGCTCCCGAGTGCGCCTCATTCCCGAATCGG
>CASFWX010000066.1 GCA_949298545.1 uncultured Verrucomicrobiota bacterium
CCCCGCGAGAAACCGGCGCCCGCGAATGCGACGCCGGGCTGCTTCGCTTCAAATGCGTCTGCGCATACGACGGAACAGATTTTTGCGGCTGGCAGTCTCAGAGCGGGGGGGGAGGCGTTCAAGATTTTATAGAGAAGCGCCTTTGCGAAATTTTTAAGATGAAAGTCCGGATACACGGGAGCGGGCGCACCGACGCAGGCGTCCACGCCGACAATCAGGTCTTTCATTTCGATGCGCCCTGGCGGCACGGCAGCCAAACGCTTCTTGCGGCTTTGAGAAGCGGTTTTCCGAAGACAATACAGATAAAAAAGGTTTCGGTTGCGGGCAAAGATTTCCACGCCAGATTTTCCGCGTCGGGGAAGCGCTATGTCTATCGCATTTACGAGGGATATGTCCCGCCTAAGCTTCTTCGCTTCAGGTGGGGCTTGGACAAGCGGGTTGTCGATGTCGGCAAAATGATAGAAGCGGCAGAGATTTTTATCGGCACGCACGACTTTACCGCATTCAGCGCAAATCGCAGATCGGGAAAAAAAGAAGACGCCCTAAAAACGGTAAATTCGATAAAAATCTCTAAGCGCGGCAGAGAAATTAAAATATCGGTGGAAGGGGACGGTTTTCTGTATAAAATGGTGCGAATGATTGTAGGCGGGCTCGTTGACGTCGGGCTCGGCAGGCTTTCCCGGGGCGATCTGAAGGCAGCTCTCGATTCTCGAAAGCGCGGAACATTGATCCAGGCCGCGCCGGCTTCGGGATTGACTTTGGAGCGCGTATTTTATCGCCTTTGACATCGCCCCGCATGCGGAGGGGAAGATAGGGGTTGGAGATGGCTAATTGAAAAGCGTTATTTCGCATGGAGGGCGGAGTGGGGAACAAGGCAAGGGAAATCGGCGCCTGTACAGCTCTTCTGAAAGGGAATTTTTACTTTCGATCTGGCGCGTTTGCGGTGCTTTAATCTCCTTTTTAGCCGAAAGCGGTATGCGCTTCCTTCATGCAGCATTTTCTTTGAGAAAGCGGATTTTTATGCTGACTTTGCCTTTGGAAGCGATATATTAAAATGCCTAAAGTAAAATTTCTTACTATGAAAAGAAACATAATAATATTGTTGTCTGCGTTTGTCGCTCTATTTCTCAATGCAGAAATAAAATTCAGCGGAACTTGCGATAAGGACGCCTTATCTTACAAATGCGGTGAAAACATGGTTTTCACTCTTTATGCCGAAGATACAGAGGATCCCGGGCGGGAAATCAACGTTAAGTGGGAGATTTGGGGCGACGACGGCAAAGCGATAACAAAGGGTGAAACCGTAATGAAAAAAGGCGAGCCTTTCGTATTGGAAACATCTCTCGACACTCCCGGATTTGCACGGGCCAGACTGTTTGCAGTCGATTCCGAGGGCAAGCAGCTCTACACCAAGAAAGGGCGCAAGATATGCTATGAAGGCGGGGCAGGAGCCGACATAGCAAAAATTCGCTCCTCAAAAAAAGAGCCTGTCGATTTTGACGCTTTTTGGGCAAAGCAGGTGAAAGAGCTTAAAGCGCTTCCGCTAAAAGTGGACTCGAAAAAAGTGGAGGATCCCGAATTCGACGTTTATGACATCAGCGTGGATACGATTGGAACTCCGGCAAAGGCTTGGCTTTCAATCCCAAAAAATGCAGCGGAAAAGTCGCTTCCCCTAAAAGTCTTCTTTTACGGATACGGAGTTGGAAAAATAAATCCCCCGAAATATAAAGACGCCATAGCCCTCGGGGTCGAGCGCCACACTTATGAGCTTGGACAGCCGAAAGAATATTATCAAAAGCTGGCCAAGGGCAAGCTCGACAAGTTCGGTCTCAAGGCGGAGGATTTGAAAGACAAAGAAAAAGTGTACTACAAATTTATGATATTGCGCGATCTCAAAGCTCTCGAATACGCCAAGACGCTGCCGCAGTGGGACGGGAAAAATATATCGGTCAACGGCGGGAGCATGGGAGGGTTCCAGTCGATATTTGTAGCCATGCTGGATAAGGACGTGAGCGAGTGCAATCCGCACATACCGTGGATGACCGATCTTTGGGCGAGTGTCGACACTCCGCGGTCTCCGAGCAGGTTCGCTCCCGAATGGACTCCAGACATGCGCTATTTCGATTGCTCCTTTGCAATAAAGCGCGTGAAGTGCCCGGTTAAAATAACGGCATGGCTTGGCGATTACTGCTGTCCGCCTGCCGGAGTGGTTGCGACCTTTAACAACGCTCCAAAGGGAACCCACCTTGTGTTCGGCCAAAACGGGGAGCATAACGGGGGGGACGTTTACAAAGCCGAGTATAGATACGAAAAGAGAAAATAGCCCGATTTTAATTTGTGCGCGCGCCGGGGAGAATCCTTGGGGCGCGCATGGTTTTAGGGGTTTGCATTTACATTTGCCCGGCGGCAAATTTTTTTAATTATCATCTGGCGGGCGCCGCGCGTATATATGCATTGATGGAAATTGGCGGGGCCGTAAGAAGATGATCGGAATTGCCGTTTGGGCGGGATTTTCGCTTTTCTAAGCCTTTTGGGGTGGCTTCGCGCATTTTCCCGAGAGTGGCGTACGGCATAAAACGCCGCAATCGAGGCTGCAATGCGGGGTTGCGGATCTTTTATGGGAAGCGCAAAAGATTAAAGTATCATTGATATGAAGTCCGCATTGCTCCGGCTTTGCTGCATTCTTGAAATGAGAGTTTCTGCCGAATCTTCCGGCTTTGAGTTCGCCATGGCTCGGCGGAGGAAGGAAGCCGCCTCTAGCTCTTTGGAAGAAAGCAAGAGTTCTTCGCGCCGCGTTCCGCTGGCTGATATATTTATGGCGGGCCATATCCTCAATTCGGCGACTTTCCTATCGAGAACCATTTCCATATTTCCAGTGCCTTTAAATTCCTGGAATATGTAGTCGTCCATTTTGGAGCCCGTCTCAATTAGCGCGGAGGCTATGATAGTGAGGCTTCCCGCCTCGTCCGTATTCCGGGCTGCGGAGAATATTTGGCGCGGGCGCTCGAGGGCGCGTATATCGAGTCCGCCGGTCATTGTGCGCCCGCCGCCGCCTTTGGCAGAATTGTGCGCCCTCGAAAGCCTTGTTAGCGAATCCATGAGGAGAACGACGTCTCCGCCCACTTCAACGAGGTGTTTTGCGCGTTCTATTGCCAAATCTGCGATCCGTATATGCGTGTCTATGCTTTCGTCGTTGGAAGATGCATATATCTCAGCCTCCGGCAGGTCCATGCGGAAGTCCGTGACTTCCTCCGGACGTTCGTCGACGAGCAAAACCATCAGGTGGCATTCGGGATGGTTCTTTAGGATGCCGAAGGCTATGTCTTTCAAAAGCGTAGTCTTGCCCGTCCGCGGAGGCGCGACTATGAGCCCGCGAGTGCCTTTGCCTATGGGGCAGAACAGATCCATGACTCTGGTCGTCATGCGTTCGTCGGGCGTTTCTAGTTTCAATTTTTGGTCGGGGGCGATGGTCGTCAGATTTTGGAATGCCGGTATGCGCCTGCGCTCCGAGCAGGGAATACCGTCTATCGTCTCTATAAAGCGGACTTTAGGATTGGGGTGTCCAACTGCCTGGTGCGCGCGCGCGGCGATGAATTGTCCCTTTTTTACCCCGAATCTCTGGACGAGCTCTTTGGGCACATAAGGGTCGGTGGGGCGCGTTTTCCCGCCGCGCTTCGGGTCGAGAAGCACGCCGTTATTGTTTGTTGTCGGCGCAAATATGCCGGATACTTCTATGATTTCAAGTTCCCTGTTTTCCATGGGATTTTCTCATGAATGTTTTCAAAATCTTCCGCCTGGAGCGGGTTTATATGCGACTTAACTGGGCACTCCAAATGCGTTAAGAGCGATACACAAAAATTTTAAGCCCCACATAACCGGAAAGCCAAACCTTTCCGAAATTACTCCACTACGAAAGCATATTGCAGGCGCTGTATCAACACTTTTTTATCGGCGAAATTATTTATTCGTTTGGAGGCTGAGTTTGCGGATCTTCGATAAGCGCGCCAAATCTATGATGTCTGTGACTGATTCTAAGGGGGTCTTTTGGTCTGCCATTACTATGATAGCAGAATCTTTAGTTTGGGCTATTTTTTCAATTTTTTCTTTTATGGAGTTCAGATTGGAAGGCTCGCCGTTGAAAAAATAATTGCCTTCTTTGGAAACCGCAATGGTGTCCGGCTTGTGTGACTGGGCGGAAGTTGAGCTTTTCATTGTGGGCGGTGTGATGTCCACTGCGTATATTTCCTTAAACTGCATCGTCAGCAGAAAAAAGAAGATCAGAACGGTGAGCACGTCCACCATCGGAACGATATTGACTTCGGCTTTTGGGCGTTTTCTCGTGGGGAGGTTCATGCTGCCAGGCACACTATTTGCTCGGAGATTGCCCTTCGCGCCGAATGTCGATTAGGCGCTCTACGCATATGTTTATGCGGGCGTTGAGCTTTTCAATCTTGCGGGTCAAAAAGGAATTTCCAACAATCGCAGGAATTGCGATGGATAGCCCTATGATGGTGGTCGACAAGGCGAGCCCAACACCGCGCGATATGGTTTCTGGGTTTGGAACAGCCTCGTTCGTGGCGAATACGGTGACGAGTCCTGCAACAGTGCCGAGAAGGCCGAGCAGCGGAGCGGCTGACACGACGGTGTCGAGCCAATACATGCCTTTTTCAAGCTTTGTCATTTCGAGCTGGGCGAAAGCCTTCAAGGCGTCTGGATCGGGATTTGAGTGGCGGTAGAAATAAAGAATCCTTCCGACGCTCGTAGAGAGGTCGCCCTCGTAGTCCTCAAGTTTTCCAGAGATGAGAGCGTTCGACAATCCGCGCGGGACCACCTTTGAATTGCGCAAAGCTATCAGCCGCTCTATAATTATATAGACGGCGATAAAAGAGCAGAGCCCCAGCGGATAGATGAAAACACCCGCTCCCTCGAGAATGAATTTCATTTGCTCTTAAAACACGGAATTTTTTCTGCTGTTTCGGAAACCAGTTTTTCTGCGTCCATGAGCTCGGAAATCGGGTCCCAAGTTCCAGATACCAGCGCGGCGCGCGCATTTTCGGGCATTGAGCAGGGCGCGCTAAAGCCTTTGCAAGATACTGTCATGCTTTCGAGGTTGACGTCTACTTCGGCCTCAGGATCTTCCTCTATGATTTCTCCGATCTTTGCGATGTCTCCCCGGGAGGCGCATACGCACGGTATTCCTAAAGTTGTGGAATTCCCGAAAAATATTTCTGCGAAGCTTTCGGCGACTATCGCTCTGAATCCATAGTGCCAAAGCGATTGCGGGGCGTGTTCGCGCGACGAGCCGCAGCCGAAATTCTCCCCGGACAGAAGAATTTTCGCGTTCTGTTTGCGCGGATCGGTGAGCGGGTGTTTCTTGTCCGTGCCGTCGGCATTTTTCCGCTCGTCGTAAAAGGCGTACTTGCCCAGCCCTTCAAAGGTCACGCAGACCATAAAGCGCGCGGGGATTATTCTGTCAGTGTCTATGTCATTGCCGGGGACATAGACGGCCTTGGCTTTGACTTGCCTGATTTTTTCGAGTGCCATATTATTGCCGATTAGAATGATTTTTATTTCTCCAGCAACACAAAAAAATCGGATTTCTTTCAAATGGGAAGTTTGCATTTTGCGTTTATCTGCGAAATTTTTTCCCATTTTAGTGTTGTGGCAATAGTGGGCGGTTTTGTTTTATATGCGGGAGTTGGGATTAAAGATATTAATAAAGTATTGACTTTTGCCGATGGAATTATGAGTTTCAGACAGGATAGGGAAGGGGATTTTACTTTTTAACAAGGGAAACATACATGAAAAAAATAATAGCATTAGTAGCGTTGAGCGTCGCCCTTTCGGCGTGCGATTCAGGTGTTCAAGAGAGCCCTGAACAACTCTCAATACAGGCAGTCTATACCATAGACGCCTCTATCCCCGCAAAGTCCAAGAGCGCGGCTGAGGTGGTTGCGAAGCTCCGCTCCGTTCGACTCGTCGGCTGCCCAGTGGATTTTGTAGACGCGTACAAGTCATACATTAAGTCGTGGGACAAACTGGCGGAATTGGAAAAGAAAATGTATTCGGTAAACATGCAGAAAGCCACCTCGGATATGGCAAACTTCATTTCCGACTATTCCGCCAAGCCGATAGACGCCGCAGTCACCCTCAAGAAGGAATGGCCGTCATACTCAAAGGAAATAGACGCTGCTACATCGGCAATATCCAAAGCGTTTGTGACCGTCACTTCTGTCGGGGCAAAATACAACGCGGTCTACAAGTCGAACAATTCTATGTTCTAATATTTTTATTCGATTTTGAGCAAAAAAGCCCGCGGCTAAAAACCGCGGGCTTTTTGATGTTTTTTCCTCTCTTTTAATTCCGCTCTTTTAATTATTGCAGGAAAAGCAATATGTAATGGAAGTTTGTTTTCAAAACCGGATTGCGCGCAAAGCCGGTGAGACTTCTTTAGACTTTCAGGCGCCGCTTGCCAGATGAAAGATTTGAGAGCTGGTTAGAGTTTTTTGTTTACAAAATTTTTCGGCGGGCGTTCAATTCGGAAATGCGAAAATTATACAGCCGAAAAACGGATTGGTTGGGAGTCATAGGCGCGCTTACGCCTAAAAATCCCCGTGCATTGCTCGGGGTTGTCTCGTCGCTCAGGCACAGGAATTTTGCGATATATTTTGTGGGAACCGGAGTATCGCTAATAGGCACGTGGATGCAGCAGGTTGCGATGGGCTGGATGGTATTCAATATGACCAATTCGGCATTCCTTTTGTCGTTGTCGGTTTTTTTGTCCCAGATACCGGCGCTGTTTTTCACGCCTTTTGGCGGAATGTTGAGCGACAACTTTCCTCGCAGGAAAATTCTTTTCTGCACGCAGTCGCTAATGATGCTGCAAAGCGGAATATTGGCGGCTTTGACGCTTTTGGGTGTGATAACCCTGTGGGAGATTTTCGCGCTTTGCTTTTTCATGGGCGTCATACTCAGTTTTGATGCGCCGACCAGGCAGTCTTTCTATTCCGAGCTTGTCCCTCCGGAAGACCTGAGCAACGCAATAGCTCTCAATTCTGCCGTAATAAACGGAACCCGCTTTATCGGTCCCGCTCTCGGAGGCCTTACAATAGCCGCTTTGGGAGAGGGCTGGTGTTTCCTAACCAATGCGGTGTTGTACATGGCAATATTGATGTCGCTTTTCATGATAAAACTGCCCAAATTTAAGAAAAGCCACAAGAGCTTGGGAATATTTGCAGAGATTAAGGAGGGGGCTTCATATGTGGCAAAATCCGTCCCAATAAGGGCTTTGCTCGGCATGCTTTTGGTTTTTTGTTTTTTCGGAGCGCCTTTCCCCATGCTTTTGCCCGCCTTTGTCAAGGGTGAACTTGGGGGCAGCAGCGAGACTCTCGGATACATGATGAGCGCCGTGGGGGCGGGAGCGGTTAGCGCTTCGCTTTATCTGGCGGCGCGCAAAAGGATATTGGGGCTGGGCAGGGTCATTGTAGTTTCTGCGGCGCTCTTCGGCGTTTCTCTCTTTGCCATATCCTTTGTAAATTCGGTGGTTCCGGCGTATATTTTGGGCTATCCGATAGGCTTCGGCGTCATCGCGGTTGCCGCAACAACCAACACTATGCTGCAGTCGCTCGTCGAAGACTCAAAACGCGGACGCGTCATGAGCTTTTTTTCGATGATATTTTTTGGAATTGCGCCAATCGGAAGCATTGCACAAGGTTGGCTTTCCAATTTTTTAGGTTTTCGAACCGTATCGGCGATATTCGGTCTTGTATGTGTTGCCGCGGCATTTGTTTTCGAGAAATATAGGCCTGCCATACGCTCGCACGCGCGCAAAATTTATGCGGAAAAGGGGCTGATTATTCCTGAAATAGCGCGCGGATTGCAATCTTCCGTGCGCAAAGGCGGATGATTTTTAGAGCGTTAAACATGAAAATTTCTTTGACTATGGCCTCATTTCATGGAATTTATAGGAGCTAATAAAAGGGGGTTATTGCGAGGATGCGCCGTTTGCTAAATATCATTTATTCCGCGTTTCGCGCGCTTGCGGGACTAGCGGTGCTTCTTCTTGCGGCGGGGATACCGGCGTATTTCAGCGAGGTGGATAGGGAGGCGGTTTTGGCTTCGGGGCGCAAGGGCCTTCCCCCGGAGGTGTCGGCTGGCATATATGCCGATGAAGCCAGGCTCTCCGCAGCGGAATTGATATGTTCCGCTATTGGAAAGGCGGGAGAACCCTTAAAGGCGAAAATATCGGCGATCTATGCCGAACATCCACTCTGGCGCATTTCGGGCGGGGACGAGCCGTTTTTTGAAGCGTTTAATTCTACGGCGGAAGCAACTAAGCACCCGGGGTTTTATTCGCTTTTGTCTGTGCGCGACAACAGAAAAAAGCTCAGGGATTTCTTGCGGCAAAGCTCGGTGCCTTTGGTTGCAAAGATTCTTGAATTGCGGAAGCTCAATACCACATTGCTTCCTCCCGCCTATACGTCGGCGGGGGCGCCTTTCGACGCGGCTTTGCTCTCCACCGCGCTTCTTGCTCAAACCGGTGACTTTAAGCGTGATTTTCTATCTGAATTCTCCGTGCTCTTAGAAAAGATGAAGGGAGACACACAGTCGCGCGAGGATTTTGAAAAGTATTGTTTGGGGCTTTTGACCATATCCAAAAATCGCGACTGGACTCAGATTCGCTCGCTGATGTCGCATTTTAATTCCCCGCGCGAAGTTTATGAGTTTGCCAGGGTCTATTCAGCCTCTCCGAATGACGCTTTCCGCGACGCGCTGGCCGCGGCGCTGCTGGTATGCGGAGATGCGGAAGGTATTACAAAATATTTGAAAACAGCGGACGATTCGCGCCGCAGTGACTTTTCCTTTGCGCTGTCAAACGGCGCGGGAGCACTCCATTTCTTGATTGCGCGCGATATGCCGATTTACAAAGACTCTTATGCGGCGCGGCTGCTGGAGAAATTTTGCTCTAAGGAGAAATTGTTGCTCGGGGATTTTGCCGCCAGATTTCCGGTTTGTGCGATTTCCCTGAAGGTCTTTTTGGCAATTTTTGGCGGCTATCTGTTTATTAGAGGGCTTTTGAGAATGTTCTCCAGGCGCCGCGACACTCCCAAATGGTATTCGCCTCTCGCATTGGGAAGGGGTTTTCTCGAGGCCCTCGTTGTGGCTTTAACCTTCTTTGTGATTTTTGAGCCGAATGCCTTCACTATAAAAATCACAACCGAGCCGCCTCCGGAGTTAAGATTTGCAATTCAAAACATAGTCAACAATATCGGAGAAGAAACAATGAAATTTGATTCCGACACAGCAACGCTCGCCGCGATAGGTCTTTTTCTCGTGGTGCAATTCCTCGTATACCTGATATGCATAATCAGGATAGCTTCGATAAAGCGGGCCAAAGTTCCGGCGTCCCTAAAGCTCAAGCTGCTTGAGAACGAGGACAACTTGTTCGATATGGGGCTCTATATCGGGCTATTCGGCACGGTGGCTTCGCTAATCCTGCTGACGCTGGGAATTGTTACAGCGAGCCTTATGGCGGGCTACACTTCCACGCTCTTCGGCATACTTTTTACCGCCTTGGTGAAGATCGTCCATTTGCGCGGATACAAACGCAGATTGATATTGGAAGCTGAAAGTGAGAAACAGTAAAATTCATCCGACCGCCATTGTGGACGGCGGCGCCTCCGTTGCCGAAGGAGTGGAAATAGGCGCCTATGCTATCGTCGAGAATAACGTTGTGATAGGCGAGGGCACTGTCGTTGAACCCCATGCCAGGCTCTGCTCCGGCGCGCGGGTGGGAAAATTCTGCCGGATATGCTCCTTTTCCACGATCTCAGGCATACCGCAAGATGTGCATTTTGACGTTTCCACGCCCTCCTACGTGGAGATAGGCGACGCGACTGTTGTGCGCGAAAATTTCACGATACACCGGGCGACCGTTCCGAATTCTTCTACAAAGATAGGGAGAAACTGCTTTCTGATGGCGTCGTCGCACATAGGGCACGATTGCGTGCTCCGCGACAACGTAATCATGGGCTGCTTTTCCGCCGTGGCTGGTTTTACGGAAGTCGGATCTGATTCTTTTATAAGCGGAGGCGTGATGCTGCACCAAAGAATCAGAATCGGAAACGGTGTAATGATAAGCGGAAATTCGGCGTTTTCGACCGATTTGCCCCCCTATGTAAACGGATTAAAGCGCAACAGAATCCAAGGCCTCAACCTCATCGGCATGGCGCGCAGAAAAATGCCTCGCGAGGCGGTCTCCGATATAAAAAATTTGTTCATGTTTGTTTATTCCGGACTTCCGGTTCGCAAGCGCGCCTTGGAGGCTTTGCAAAATTCTATGGCTAAAACTCCACAGGGATTAGAGTTCCTAAAATTTTTTCAGCCAGAAGGGCGGCATTTCGCTTCTCTAAATAAGGAGCGCGATTAAAGTGGGCGAGGGTTCTGCAAAATTAGCCCTAACAGTCGGGGATCCCGCCGGAGTAGGGCCGGAGATAATTTCCAAGTGGGCGCAATCGGCGCCGGATCGCCTTTTGGAGTCTGTCGAGGTAATCGCCCATAAGAAATTTTTGGATTCGCTTCCGCGCGCATTGTCAAAGCGCGAAGTCGGGCAGCCGGATTTTTCCCCGATTCCCGGCGTCCCTTCCGCCGAAGGGTCGAGAGTGGCATTGGAAGCCCTTGAAGTCGCCGCTCGCGGCTGTTCCGAAAGAAAATATTTTGCGGCGACGACTGCTCCAATTTCAAAATTTGAAATGCGCAAGGTCGGCTTTAAGTACGCAGGGCATACCGAATTTTTTGCGGGCGCGTGGGGCGGCGAACCGGTCATGTGCTTTGCGGGGGAAAAGCTTATCGTCGCTCTCGTCACTTGGCATTCGCCCATCAAAGAGATTCCATTTTTGATTAACGATAAAAATATTTCCCGCGCGGTGGAATGTTCCGCAAGGCTCGCCCAAAAGACCCTCGGAATAGACTCTCCGCGGGTGGCTGTCTGCGGATTAAATCCGCATGCCGGCGAAGAGGGGCTTCTGGGCCGCGAAGAAATAGAAGTTATAAATCCCCTATTGAACCGTCTGCGCGGCAAGTCCGAACTTTTAAAAAATCTCTCTCCGGCGCTCCCTCCCGACACTGTTTTTGCCCGCATTTTGCGCGGCGAGTTCGACTGTTCCGTCGCAATGTACCATGACCAGGGGCTCGCGCCCTTAAAAGCTTTGGAATTCGACTCAGCTGTAAATGTTACTATGAATTTAAAATATGTGCGCACCAGTCCGGATCACGGAACTGGCTATTCCATTGCAGGCAAGGGAATAGCCTCTGAAAAGAGCCTTTCGCGCGCGATTTCACTGGCATTTAAGCTCTCGCAATAAAGCGTTTTCGGCATTGGGGAGGCTTTGCATTGATTTGCCTCTCAATGCTGGCTCATTTTTATATGCCGTTCTTAATGACGCCTAACGGAAACAGAAGCTATAAATTTTTTAATCAGGGTGAAGCGGCAAACTAAAAGCTGCATTGTGAGGCTTTTGCCGCGGAATCGCCAGGTCTCCGCATTTAAAGTTTATTTTTTGCTCCACTTTGTGATCCGCGGTATCCATCGGGGGACGTTTCGCTTATACTCCAAATATTCTTCTCCAAACCTCTTTTCGAGCCCTGATTCTTCAGAATATCTAAAATAGATTGTATTTATTATTAGAAAAACAGCACCCCAAATAAATAACCCCCAAGAGGAAAAAATTAGAGATTCTCCAAATATTGCGGCAATTACTCCGGAAAGCATCGGATTCCGGACATGCGAGTAGGGTCCGCATACGACAAGCTTTTTTGTGGGATCCCATGGGGCGAGAGTTCCTTTTCCGATTTTTGCAAACAGCAAGCTTGTCCATATTAGAAAAAATAATCCGATTAGCGACAAAAAGGAACCTAAGACCAACAGATAAATATTATTAGATATTAATAAATTATTTGTAAAGTATAATATTGTAAACGGTATCGTTACGAGCGCGTTAAAAGGAAGCGCAAAAATAGCCTTTAACCATGAAAGTTTCATAAATTGTGATTTTATTATTCAAAATTGATGGATTACAAGAAGAAATAGATGTTTTTACAGCGACCATTGAGAAAGATTATACAGATTGTATTTATTTATAATTGTATTATTAACATATAAATAAAAAATTTTCGCGCATTATTTCACCTCTTAAACGTTATTTTAATTATTAGAGTAAATGAAAGGAATCTAGATAAAAATGTGTTTCTTGGAAAAAAAATTTGACACGGGAAAGAAATTTCGTTTTTTTAACTTCAATTAGAGCAATTTTTATTTCTGCTTTGATTGCAATTACCCTTCCCCCACATAAAAAAAAGAAAGGCTGAAGCCATTATGAAGAAGTTGTATGCAGGTTTGTTTTTATCCCTTATATTTCCAGCAGCTTATGCAGCTACAATATATTATAATGGGGTAGACGGTATTATAGGTGTAAATTGGAAGCTCGGGACAACATGGGTCGGCGGGGTCGTACCTTCAGCCGGAGACGATGTCGTATTCGACAGCTCGCATGCTACTGTTTCGAGTAATTCGACTTTTGTTTGGCTGAATAACGCGGCGGGAGAGAAAACCATTGTAAACAGCATAACGTTTGTAGACAATTTCTTTGATGCCAATAAACGAGCTCTTCGTTTTACATGGGGACAAGAAAACCCTGTTCTTGAAGTAACGCAAGATGTCGTTTTAAAAACAGACATAAAAATCGGTGCGCGCGGATATGCGGTTGTAAATGAAGTGGGTATGTATTGCGGCGGGACTCTCGATGTAAAGGGGAATTTTATTTGCGATTATTCCAATATGGTCGGATACATTGGCGGTGCTTCAAATGCAACTACGACATATGGAGATTTTACAGGGCCTCTCACAAATTTCTATGTAGGTGGGAATCTTGAGCTCAAATCTCTCGCAGGACTAAATATTAATGTTGGAGTAAATACGTACGGTTCAACTGTCGATATTAATAATCCCGACGTCGATGTAAAAGGCTTTATTCTTGCTGGGAATACCTCCGCAGAACGAGGTTTTCTCTATTTGGGAGCGCCAGCGACTGGAAATGTTTCGCAAGTTGTGGCATGCGGAGGTCTTAGCGGATTTTTAGGAATCCGCAATGCAATGAACGGGAAAACAGGGTTGACTACGATTGTCCTAAACGTGGCGGCAGCCCAGACTGTCTACCATTCCTATGCTTTATCAGACGATACGAATTGGGACTTCAACGCGACAAGTAAAATGGCGGTTGTAATGAACGGTGAAGGCACGCAATACCTCGGCTACGATAATTCAAGCCAGTTGAGATTCTCGGGCGGTATTACTGTAAATTCCGGAAAACTTCTCGTCAACGGCAATGCTATGGGTTCAAATGACACTGTCTATACACATGGCGATTTGGAAATGAACGGTGGCAGTTTTGGAATATTTAACAATCAGAGCGGAGCTGGTACTTTCACATTTACAGATTGCTATTGGAAAGACGGCACGATTATTTTGGGAACATACGAGAATACCGTTGATATGCTTACTTTCACTGGGACTTTTTCTGTGGGAGTCGGGGAGATCTCAGATGTTGTATTTTCATTTGAAGGAGATTGCAGCGCGCTTCTGACTCAGCAGAAAATTATAGACTGTTCCGATTTCTCTTCTGATTTTACGGTGGATAGCTTTAAAGCGGACGACGCGTATATTTTCGGAGAATTGTACACGGCAGAGTTTGAACTTAAATCCGACGGCCTCTACATGCAGTATGTTGCTGCGGTTCCGGAGCCGGCTATGTTTGCAATTATTTTTGGATTTGCGTCCTTTGCGTTTGCATTTGCCAGGCGCAGAAGGTAGGTGAATTTTCCTTGAAAAGCTTGGGCTTTCCGCAGTTTGCACGGCGGAAAGCTTTTTTGCATGTTAAAAATTCGCAAATGCTTGCGCGTTTCAAAGGGATTGTTAAAGAATTATTTGTACTTAGAGCGGAGATTAATTAAATGAAATTCATATTAATATTGGTGGCATTTGCGAGCATTAGCTTATCATTTGCGTTTGCAGACGGGGGCAATGCCGAAGTAAAGTACGATTTTTCCAAAGTGCCCGGAGTGGTACTTGGTCACGTTCCGGCTTCGACCAAAGTATTCGTAGGCAGTCCGAGTATTTGCGTTCTTCCGGACGGATCATATTTGGCGACTTGGCAAACTTTCGGTAAAATTCCAATTGATGAGCGCGGGACCCGCGTGATGAAGTCTACCGACAAGGGAGCCACTTGGAAGCAGGTCTCATTTATAAAGCATCGAATAGGCGAGACAGCTGGCACTTTGTTTGCACTCGGGGGAGATGTATATTTTATGGGTTTGGCAGATCCAATGTCGAGTGTGGGCATCTACAAATCTTCCGACGGCGGATTGACCTGGACTTCTCCGGAGGACGAAACGAGCGGTTTGCTTCTAAAGAGCAATAAGCAAATGCATTATCATACAGCTCCAACACCGGTTATTATTGCCAATGGAAGGGTATGGCGCGCTATGGAATCCTGGCCGGCAAGCGGGGCATGGGCGACGGATTTCGGCGCGTTTATGATGTCGGCGCCGGTAAATTCCGATTTGTTGCGCGCTTCCTCTTGGACGATTTCCGAAACTGTAAATTTCCCGCGCGACATGATTTGCAAGATACACAGCGGCTGGCTTGAAGGCAATGCAGTGGAGCGTCCCGACGGCAAAATAGCCAATATTATGCGCGTACACGGCATAAGCGACGAAATTGCCGCCTATGTAGAAGTTGACGGAAAGACGGGAAGGAAGGCGACTTTCAACAAGGACATGTTTGTGCGTTTGCCTGGAGCGTGTAAAAAGTTTACAATGCGCTATGACCCGGTTTCAAAGCGCTATTTCGCTCTTACCAACTGGACACCCGAGAATATGAGGAATCGCCCGCTGAACGCCTTTTCATACACAAATAAAGCGGAGCGCTCGCGCCACACGCTTGCATTGGTGTCTTCCGATGACTTCCAGGTATGGAAAGTCGACCGCGTAATTTTGCGCGCCAAAAATGCCGAACACGAGGCGTTCCAGTATGTCGATTGGGTTTTTGACGGTGACGATATCATTGCCATTTCAAGAACTTCCTTCTTTGACGGAGTGTCGGAAGCGGACAATCAGCACAATTCAAATATGGCTACATTCCACCGCATTAAGGATTTTCGCAAAGAATGGCGCGCGGAGCGCGGGGAACTTGAATCGCTTAAAAATAAAGGCAAATAGTTTCAGATTAAATTTTATTTTCTCTCTTGGGAATTCGTTTTGTTCTCGCCTTGTTTTTTTGCGCTGTGGGAGAAGTTTTTGAGTTTTTCAGAAATATTGGACACCGGGTGTGCATTAGTGACGCAAAAAAAAGAGCTTCCCGAATTGGGAAGTTCGGCTGAAATAAAAGGCTTTTTATCTCTTTTTGCGGCGGAGTGCAATGGCGAGCGCCATGAATCCAAGGATAGTCGCATAGGTCGAGGCTTCGGGAACCGCCGCACCGACACTTATCTTGCCAGCCTCATTGAACGAGGCATTGAATTCCTCGCCGGAGGAGTTTGTCACAAAAAGACTTGTTTCATGGGATTGGAGAGCGCTTTCAACAATCGTTGAGGTGTCGCCGAATATGTCTGATAGACTGAGTTGCTTATTGTGTCTCCCGTTCCAAAGTCCTCTTCAAATATTATGTTGAGCTCTTTAAATTGTGAGCCGTCTGCAATTGATACGGAACTGTCGGAGGTTACTTCGAGAAGCGAAACTTCAAAAGCGGAACCGAATTTTACCGAAGATACGGAATTGACTTTTATGTTGTCAAAGTTTGCAACCGCGAGATTGTTTTCACCTATATATCTTCCCCCGTTCACATTATATAATATGTTGCCGTAAATTACACTATTCACAGGGATTTTTTCGTATGCGCGTGCAGCCTGTTTTATATTGCCCCCGTTTATATTGACGACAACCGCGTTGAAATCGGAATTGATTATGTTGCCTTCTGCGTCAACATTTGATGATCCAACTATTCCGCCGTTTACCGGAGAGAGATGCCCGCCTATAATATCCTCTCTACCCGTTCCGTTGACTGTAATCTCTATCGCTCCCTCGACAGTATTTCCATTTGTGACGCCGAGGATATTATTTGGAGTGTAGGTGTCTATGGTTTGTATGGGGCTTACCGTATCGTCAGACCTTGCGCATGGAACGAGCGCATATATAAAAACTAAAATGCTGATATGCCGTTGTAATTTGTCATAATAAGATATTGGGTTAAAATTATAATAATTTTATACAAAGTCAAATTTTTCTATTTAGGTCAAGTTTTTTAATGAGTGTTAAATGCGCAACATTATAAGAACTATAATCTAAAGATGTTATTGAATTCCTATTTTAAAACAGAAGAAGAGGCGAGCAAAATGCTCGGTTGACTATATTGGCAAAAAGGATTCTTTAGGTTATGGCCGCTTAAAAATCTTTATTTTTTGAATCTAAAATTATGGTGACGGGACCGTCGTTTATGAGTGAAACGTCCATCATGGCGCCGAAAGATCCCGTCGGAATTTTCTTACCAATATTGCATTCCATAATGGAGGTGAACTTCTCGTAAAGCGGTATCGCAAGAGCCGGTTCCGCGCTTCTATTAAAGGAAGGCCGATTCCCTTTTTTTGCATTTCCGAAAAGGGTGAATTGGCTGACTATCAAGGCATCGCCTCCCGTATCAATGAGGGAAAGATTCATTTTGCCGTCGGAATCCTCGAATATTCTGAGGCGCGAAATTTTTTGAGCGAGCCATTCTGCGTCGGAGTCGGAATCGTCTTTTTCGACTGCAAGAAGGATGAGGAGTCCCTTTTCTATCTCTCCCCTGCGAAAATTTCCGAATTCGCCGCCTATGATGTCGACCGAGGCTTTTTTAACTCTCTGTATAACGGCTCTCATGCTATGCAAGCGCTATTGTCACCAGGAATGATTTCGTCTTTCCCGGATCGACAAAATGGACGGGTTTTTTCGACGAATTCGGTGGAGACATCCATGGCTCCACGCAGTAGTATGGGGCGGATTCGGATTCCGACCATAATACAAAGCATGTTCCGGGCGGAGTGTTATATCCGTCTCCGACTTGTATGCATACGTCCTCCTCGCCATTTTTTGGGCCGAAGCGCACAGCGGGAGTTTTCAATTTTGAAACGATGAGGTTGTGCATATTCGGGGAGTCGAAGGATAGGTCTTTCGCCTCTGCCGGAGAGAGGGCTGTGGAGTCTTCGGCGCGCACAAATTTTTTTGCGTCCGTAAGGAGCCGATAATGTTTTCTCTCCGTTCCCGCTTTCCATGGGAGGGCAAAATACGGGTGCAATCCGGCGCCCCACGGTATTTTGGCTGAACTCTTGTTAAAGAGCGACAATTCGCACGAGAACATAAGTTCTTCGAAGCGGTAGCGCACATAAAATTCGCAGTCGTAGGGGTAGGCCTGCAAGAAGTCTTCCGATGGCAGAAATTTTGCTGAAAACCCGCTGTCGTCGGCAATTTCCAAGTTAAAAGAACCGCTGGAAGCGTATCCGTGCCTCTTCATAGGACGGATCTCTCCGTCCGGCGTTTGCCAGACTCCGCTTTTCCCGTCGAGGCTGGAATTTCCTGCGAATGGGAAAAGTATGGGAATTCCTCCCCTAACGGCGGAAAAATTTTCCCCTCCGAGCGGCGCATTTTCCGGCCAGTAAATGACATCCCTGACATCTCCGTTTGCAAAGGTCAAATACCAGTTCATCAGGCGCGCTCCGTCTTTGGGATTAGCCAAAAATGCGGACGCTCCAATGTTCCACTTCAAAAGCTCCGCTCCGCCTATATTTAAATTTTCCATATTCGGACTACATTTCATGCGCTTGCTTTTTTCAAACAATTTCGCTCGGCATGATGAATATGGTATTTTTTTATTGCCTCTCTTTATTCGCGGCGGATTATCGGGGAAATAAAATGAGTTTTTTAGAGATTTTAACGATAGCTGCGGCTCTTTCCATGGACGCGCTTGCCGTTTCCGTAGCCGGCGGATTTGCGGCGCCGTCGATTCCCGCGCGCAACTGCTTCGCAGTTGCGGCATTCTTCGGAATATTTCAAGCGCTCATGCCGCTTTTAGGTTGGGGCCTCGGCAAGGTAGCTTGCGGCATCATAGGCGCATACGACCATTGGATTGCTTTTATAATACTCGGCGCGATAGGGGCAAAAATGATATTCGATTCGCTAAAAGTGAAAGAGGGAGATCCTTCCGAATGCGAAGGAAGTTTTGCGTATCCTCTGAATTATTCGGCGCTTCTATTGCTGTCGGTTGCAACGAGCATAGACGCGCTTGCGGCGGGAGTTTCATTTTCATGCATTAGCATGCCTGTATTGCCGGCGTGCGCGATAATAGGAACGACGACTTTTGCGCTTTCTTTTTTGGGGGTAAAGTTTGGGCGGAAGATGGGGAGGAAGCTGGGAAACAAGTTTACGTTTCTCGGAGGGCTCGCAATTATTGCAGTTGGCGCGAGAATTGCATTTGCGGATTGACGGGCGGCGGATTTGGGAAATATGGAGCGTTATTATTGCTTGAAAGCGGATACATTTTCTGTGAAAGTGGGAGAATGTCATCGAATATAGACATAGACTATGTGGCGAAACTTGCCAGAATAGAGCTTGGCGAAGAAGAAAAGAAAAAGTTTTCGGCGCAGTTGGGGCAAGTTCTCGAATATTTTGAAAAATTGTCGGCTGTGGACGTTTCCGGTGTAGAGCCAAGCGCGCACGCGCATGCCCTTTGCAACGTTTGGAGGGAGGACGAAGCAGAGCCCGCTATGGGAGTGGAGGATGCGCTAATGAACGCGCCGAAAAAGCGGGAAAATCAGATAGTCGTTCCCAAGGTTGTGGACGAGGCTTAGTTTGGATTTCAACTATGAGCGATATTTTTTATAAGAGCGTTGCCGAACTTGAAAAGATGCTCGATGCCCGCGAGATATCGGCGGTTGAATTGCTGAAGATTTTTGCGAAGCGCAAGAGAGACGTGGATGCAAAGGTAGGCGCTTTCATATCCGCCGACGAGGTTTCCGCTCTCGAGGCGGCGGAGAAGTCGGATAGGCGACGCGCCGAGGGAAGAAAACTTGGGCATCTCGACGGAATACCGGTCGGCTTGAAAGACAATTTGGCCGTGAAGGGGCAGCCCTTGACATGCGCGAGTAAAATGTTGGAAAAATTTGTCAGTCCCTATACGGGCACGGTTCTCTCCAAACTTGAGGGGCAGGGAGCGGTGTTCTGGGGAAGGCTCAATATGGACGAATTTGCGATGGGCTCCT
The DNA here is from genome assembly GCA_949298545.1 of uncultured Verrucomicrobiota bacterium. Classification (GTDB taxonomy): domain Bacteria; phylum Verrucomicrobiota; class Verrucomicrobiia; order Opitutales; family Intestinicryptomonadaceae; genus Merdousia. Next base: position 19,341 of record CASFWX010000066.1, read on the forward strand.
CGTGCGAAACGAGCGCATTGGCAAAGACCCGCAATCCTTGGGACCTTTCGAGAATTCCGGGGGGAAGCAGCGGAGGGAGTGCGGCTTCGGTCGCCGCGGGAGAGTGCGCATGTTCACTTGGCAGCGATACGGGCGGGTCCATTCGCCAGCCCGCCGCTCTTTGCGGCGTGGTGGGGCTAAAGCCTACCTACGGATTGGTGAGCCGCTACGGACTTGCAGCTTTCGCATCATCTCTCGACCAAATCGGTCCCCTCGCGCGCTCCGTCGAAGATGCTGCTTTGCTGTTAAGAGCTATAGCCGGCTATGACAGGCTTGACTCGACAAGCTTCAAAGCGGAAATTCCAGACTATCCTTCGCTTCTTTCGCGGGAGGCGTTCAAGGGTAAAAAGATAGGCGTTCCCAAGGAATATTTCGGGGCAGGCGTCGATCCCGACGTCAGGCGTTTGGTCGACGAGGCGATATCCAAGTGCGTTGAGCTCGGCGCCCGTGCGGAGGAAATATCCTTGCCCCATACGGATTTGGCGATACCAGTGTATTATATAATCGCCACAGCGGAGGCTTCGTCCAATCTGGCCCGCTACGATGGAATACGCTACACGCATCGCAGCCCGGACGCGCGGGACGCGACGGACATTTACTACAAAAGCCGCGCAGAGGGATTCGGGGAAGAGGTTAAGCGGCGCATAATTCTTGGAAGCTACGTCTTGAGCTCGGGATATTACGACGCCTATTATTTGCGGGCTCAAAAGGTTCGAACGCTGATAAGGTCGGATTTTGAAAAGGCTTTTGGCGGTGTCGATGTTATAATGACGCCGACTTCTCCGACTACGGCCTTTAAAGTGGGCGAAAAGACGTCGGATCCCCTGTCGATGTATTTGAGCGATATTTGCACGATAAACGTAAATCTTGCGGGGCTTCCGGCATTGTCTGTGCCGTGCGGATTTTCAAACGGCTTGCCCGTGGGGCTTCAGATGATAGGAAGGGCGTTCGGAGAGGCTGATTTGCTCTCGTGCGCATATGCCTATGAAAAGGCTGCCGGATTTGCGGGAATAACTCCGAACATTTAATTTTTTTTAAGATGGAATACGAAGCGGTAATAGGGCTTGAAGTCCACGTACAGATAAGGACAAAGAGCAAAATGTTCGCGCATGTGGGGTACAGTTTTGGAGAGCCTCCAAATACGCTTACCGACCCGGTTGTCTGGGCTTTCCCCGGCGTTCTTCCCGTCCTCAATTTTGGTGCGATAAGGAAGACGATAAAGCTCGGGCTCATGCTGGGCTGCAAAATTCCGGAAATAACCAAGTGGGACCGGAAGAACTATTTTTATCCTGACAGCCCGAAAAACTATCAGCTCTCGCAATACGACCAGCCGCTCTGCATGGGCGGCGGAGTTGAGATTGAGCTTCCTTCCCCAAACGGATCCGAAATGGGGGCGCATCGGATTGTAAAGCTGACCCGCATTCACCTTGAGGAGGACGTGGGAAAGCTTACGCATTTTGCGCACGAATCGCTAGTGGATTACAATAGGGCGGGGACGCCACTGATGGAAATAGTGTCGGAGCCCGATATGCACACGCCTGACGAGGTTTTTGCGTATCTCACGTCGCTAAAAAACACGATTTCCTGCGCGGGGATCTCCGATTGCGATATGGAAAAAGGGCAGATGCGTTGCGATGTGAACGTTTCCGTGCGCCCGGTGGGAAGCGAAAAACTCGGCGTCAAGGTGGAAATGAAAAATATCAATTCCATGTCGAATGCCCGCGGTGCTGTCGAATACGAGATAAGGCGCCAGATAGATTGTCTCAAGCGCGGCGAGCCGTTGATCCAGGAAACTCGCAGATACGACGCAAGCCTCGGAGTCACACAGCCAATGCGCTCCAAAGAGGACGCGCACGATTACCGCTATTTTCCGGATCCCGATCTGATGCCGGTTCGGATTTCAGAAGAACTTTTAGGATCTGTAAG